>JAHZHG010000123.1 GCA_019420425.1 Clostridiales bacterium | reverse complement strand
AAAATAGATGCCGAGCCTCGGGCCGCCCTTTACGATCTGCCTGGTATCTACGCCGAATCTGCGCAGCTCATTGATGGCGCTCTGGGCGATCTCGTTCTCCGGAAGCTTGGTTACAAAGGATGCATCGTGTCCGTAGTTGGCCAGGGACACGGCCACATTTGCCTCACCGCCTGCATAAGAAGCCTCGAATCTTGAGGACTGCACGAAACGAAGATACCCTTCCGGGTTCAGACGGAGCATAATTTCTCCAAAACATACTACCTTAGCCATTTTTTCCTCCTTTACCGCTCCTTAGCCGCGTACTGCCTGCACATACGCCTTTGCCAGTGCTGTTATTTTATCAAATTCTCCTGCGGCAATCCAGTCCTTATTTACCAGGTTGCCTCCCACGCCTGCGCCGACTGCTCCTGCCTTCAGGAAATCGGCTACGTTTTTCTCGTTCACTCCGCCTACGGCGAGCAGGGGAATGTGGGACAGCGGAGCTTTGACCGCCTTTATGTAGGCAGGCCCCATGTTTCCCGCCGGGAATACCTTGACAAAATCGGCTCCTGCCTTGTATGCCTCTACGATCTCCGAGGGCGTAAACGCACCCGGCATAGCCACCAGGCCCTGGGCCTTGGCATAGCGGATGACCTCGGGGTCAGTGGAGGGGGTGATAATGTAGCCCGCCCCGGCTGCCTTGGCCAGATCCACCTGTTCTCTGCTCAGCACCGTGCCTGCGCCGACCAGCATCTGGCCGCCCAGCTGTTCGCTGAGCGTGGAAATCGCCTTTGTCGTAGCTGCAAAATGATCGGTGCTCCTCTGGTTGAACGTGACCTCAATCATGCGGATACCTCCGGCCAGAAGCGCCCGGCCCAGCTCCAGACACGCCTCCGGCTCCATACCGCGAACAATAGCAATCAGCTTGTTTTCCTTTACGCCCGCAATAATTTTTTCCTGCATTTTCCGTTCTCCTTTTTTGTTCTTATATACGAACCCATGTTTATATACGAACTGCTTGGATTTAAAATACCATAATCCCGATAAAATGTCAATGGATTTTCCCGGAAAATATGCCAAGCTGCGCTAACGGCTGCCGGTCAGTCCAGCTTAATCCCCTCCAGTGCACGGGCGAACGCATTGTTCAGCGGCTGTCCGGCTTCCTTTTCCTGCTTTTTCAGATAAGCATTCACGTCCCGTTTGGATACGCCCTTCCCCTCCTTTTGTCTTCTCTCCTGAAATTTTTCCAGGCAGACCAGCAACATGGCCTGCTTTCCCTTTACCTTCAGCAAAAACTTTCCGCACTGGGGACATTTTTTGTTGTGCGGTTTTCATGGCGGAAGGTGCCTTCGCCCCGGCGGATCTCGTCGATCAGCTTTACCGTATATTCCCGGATATCCTGCATAAATTCCTTACGCCCCGCCTTTCCGCCTGCAATCTCCGACAGACGCAGCTCCCAGCGGGCCGTCAGCTCCGGGCTTTTCAGCTCAGCAGGAACCAGCTCCAGCAGCTGTTTTGCCTTGGCGGTAAGGTATATTTCCTGTCCCTTCTTCTCCAGAAGGAACGAGGAAAACAGCTTGTCAATGATATCCGCCCGGGTAGCAACCGTACCCAGCCCGCCGGTCTCGCCCAGGGTCTTTACCAGCCGTTTATCCTGAGACTCCATGAACGCGGCCGGATGCTCCATCGCCGCCAGCAGCGTCCCTTCGGTGAACCGCGCGGGCGGCTTTGTCTTTCCCTCCCGGATTACGGGCTGTGCCCCGCGCAGGATATCGCCCTGCTTCCAGCCTATGGCCGTTCCTTCCTTCCGGCTGCCGCCCAGGAAGGTTTCCTCCTCTTCCTCGTCCTCCCAGAGGCTGCCTTTATCCGCAACGTAGACCTCCCGCCAGCCCGGGCTGACCATGACCTTTATTCTGGCCGTCACCGTCTCACCGGCAATCTCGCCCTCCAGGACCGTCTCCCTCTGGACGGCAGGCGGATACAAGGCCGCCAGGAACCGGCGTACCACCAGATCATAGATTTTTCGTTCCTCCGCCGTCATGTGCAGCAGATCCACATACTGCTCGGTCGGGATAATGGCGTGGTGGTCCCCAACCCTCTGATCGCAGAAAACAGGATGCTTTGCCGTAAATACCGTTTTGGCCAGCGGAGCAGCCAGCTTCCGGTACGGCCCGGCTCCGCAGGCCTGCAGCCGTTCGCCGAGGGTGTCTGCCAGATCTGCGGTCAGATAACGGGAATCCGTCCGGGGATAGGTCAGCACCTTGTGGTTCTCATACAGCCGCTGCATAAGATTCAGGGTTTCCTTTGCCGAAACCCCGTATTTCCGGTTGGCATCCTGCTGCAGTGTGGTCAGGTCATAGAGCTGAGGCGCCGGCAGCTGCTTTTCTTTTTCCTTTACCGAACGGATCGTCAGCGGTGCTCCCTTAAATTCAGCCGTCAGCTCCTTTGCCCGCGCCTCGTCAAAGGTCTGTCCGGGAGCCGGATTTTTTGTCCCTCCAGCCAAAGGTCACTCCCTCCACGCTTACGCCAAGGGAATAGTAGGTTTTCGGCTTAAATGCCCGTATCTGCTCATCCCTGGCGGCAATCATGGCCAGGGTCGGCGTCTGCACCCGCCCGCAGGAAAGCTGTGCGTTATACTTGCAGGTCAGCGCCCTTGTGGCATTGATTCCCACCAGCCAGTCCGCTTCTGCCCGGGAAAGGGCCGCCGCATACAGCGGCTCATACGCCTTTGCCTCCTTCAGTGAGGCAAAGCCCTGACGGATCGCCTTGTCCGTCACTGAGGAAATCCAGAGCCGCCTGCACGGCTTGTCATTTCTGGCCTCCTCCAGAATCCACCGGGCGACCAGCTCTCCCTCCCGGCCGGCATCCGTGGCAATAATCACGCCTTCGATATCCTTCCGGTGCACAAGCCCTTTTACCGCCTGAAACTGCTTTGCCGTCTGGCGGATCACCGACGTGCGTAGCCGCTCAGGCAACATGGGCAGATCCTCCATTTTCCATTCCCTGTATCTGCCGTCGTATCCTTCCGGGTCCTGGAGCGTAACCAGATGCCCCAGTCCCCAGGTAACCACATAGTCTTTCCCTTCCAATCCTCCGTTCAGCTTTTGCGCGCAGCCCAGCACCCGGGCAATGTCCCGCCCTACGGAGGGTTTTTCTGCCAAAACCAGCGTTTTCATATTCATTTCCTTTCTCTGTCTATCTGCTAAACCCATTTCTTTTCCTGTGACATAGTTAACGGGGATGGATCGTCCACCCCCGTTTTCCTTTGTCTGCGCCGGCCTACTGCTTCATCTCATCCGTCACCAGCCTGCACAGGCGTTCCAGCGCTTCCTTTTCATCCTTACCCTCGCAGCAGATTTCCAGTTCCGCTCCCGGAGGTACCGCAGCGGAAAGAATATTCAGAATACTCTTTCCGTTAATCATATGCATTCCAAAATGAACCTCAACCTTTGACTGGAAGCTTTCCGCCGCTTTGGAAAACATTCCTGCCTCTCTCACCTGAAGTCCTTTCGGAGCCATTACATTTACTTTTTTGCTGATCAAAACCGTCTCCCCCTAATAGTCATTATGTATAAAAAATCCAGCTGTCAATCTTGTGCTTTTCAAGCATCCATCATTCAGGCCGCGGCTGCTGCGGCATATAATATATACAATTTCGCCAATATTATACTATATACCGTGTGGTTTTGCAACACAATCAACAATATATTTTTGTTTAAAATGCAATACATAACACAATGACCTGCCCGGGTTCGTAGGTATACCAGTTATAGTTCCACTGGGCGACTTGATTGTCGTACCCCCAGGAATTCACATAGTTTTCGATATTGGCCACCATGTCCTGCCATGTCTCCCGGTTCTCCACCTGGAAGGAAAAGGTAGCGCCGCCGTTTCCGTACGCCTGCCAGAGCAGGCTTTTCAGCATTTCCCTGGCAGATTCCCCCTCTCTGCCCAGCGTGCCCTGAAGTGCATGATAGCTTTTTTCCATAGACTCGCTTCCCGGCAGTTCGAAGCGCAGATTGGCGTCGTCCAGGCGGTACCGGCTGCGCAGCCAGTCTGCGGATACATTTACGAGTCCGTAGGGAACGGGGAGCTGTGTCCCGTCATCTGCACTTTCCGCATCATCCTGGGTCGCATCCAGGTCGCCGTATGTATCTCCGATCTGAATTACATTCCAGCTGTGATTATTCGTCGGATCTGCCTCATCGATTCCCCGCAGGATAAAGTTGGGGATATCCAGCTTATCCATTGCCCACTTAATCGTCCGGGAAATCCCCTCACACCGGCCCTGCCCCTCGACAAGCACCCCGTAGGCATTCGCCGCATTTTCTGTTTCCCGGTTATAATGGCAGTTTTCTATGATGTAACGGTAAAAAAACAGCTCTTTTTCATAATCGGACATCCCTGCCGTCTGTGCGCACAGCGCATCCAGACGGCTCTCTGCCTCCCCCCGCATCTGTTCATACCCGGATCTGTCCATGGCGTAGGGCAGGCGTACCTTTACCACCAGCCCCGTGCGGTCACTGGTCCAGAAGGTAATCGTCTCGTCCGATTCGTACTGGAGCAGCTCCGGGCACTCATAGTTCAGATAGACCAGCAGCTCGTTCACCGTCTGTCCCGGAATAGGATTCGGCAGCTCACACTCCTCTGCGAACTCGGTCATACAGCGGTACATGGCACAGAAATCCTCCAGCTCCTCTCCCTCCAGACGGCTCAGGAAATACCGCTTTTCAAAGTAAGGGATAAGCTCAGCGGCTTCCGCCCTTCTCTGCAGTTCACTTTTTAAGGTTGTATCCTCCTTCAGGGAATCGATACCCAGCTCTTCTCCCTCGGCTTCTTCCTCCGGCTCCTCCACACGCAGCTCCCGGATATGCAGCTCTTCGGCCCGCAGGTTCACTGTCCCCATTCCGGCGCTGCCTGCCAGCAGAGCCGCAAGCAGCAGGAGCCATTTTCTGTTCTTTTTCATTGTCTCTCCACCGTTTTTCTGTAGTTTATTTATATCCGCCGTTTTTCCAGAATATACCGGGGCAGCCCGCCGTAGCACAAAGCCTTGCCCCGGATCCGGTATCCCTGGCTCTGCATATTGGACAGGCTATAGGTATTCTCCGGATGTACGGTACAGAGCAGGTAAGCAAAGCGCTCCCGGGGAAGCTCCTTTTCTGCCGCTTTCAGCATCCTCCGCTGAAGCCCCATTCCCCGGTACTGCTTTCCCACAGCTGCCGAGTCCATGACTGCCGTCCGGGAAAGCTCCTCTTTCGTATACCCCAGCAGCTCTCCCAACTGCTTTTCCGGCCCCGGATAAGACACCGCAAAGAAACCGGCGATTTCTCCCTCAGGCGTCACCGCCGTAATCACAAAGCCCTCCTGCTCCAGCTGCCTTCGGATATACGCCTCATCATCCGCAGCGAACCAGTCCGGATGCTCCGGATTATCCCCGGCCTCCTCCATGATCCGCATAATGCCGGGCACATCCGCCTCTGCGGCTCTTTTGATCTGAAAATCCACGGCTTTCCCTCTCTTTCCGCTTTTGTACAAGAAAAAGACAATAAAAAAAGTCCCGCAAATCGGAACTTTTTCTGTAAGCTGGAAATGGGACTTGAACCCACGACCTACGCATTACGAATGCGTCGCTCTACCGACTGAGCTAATCCAGCCTGCGGCAATCACATTGCCGACTCTGATATTATATATGGTTTTGTTCTTTTTTGCAAGTCCTTTTTATCCATAAACCCCAAAATTTTCGATCCGCTGTCGTGTATGAGGTGACACACACCGCCGGCCCTGGCTGCAATTCGAAAAACTAGCCGCTGTGTCCGCCTTCAAGGCATCCCAGAGGCGGTTAATCCCGCCTCTGGAAATACAATAAACAGCCAGGCGCTTGCCATGTGTCACGAAGCCTGGGTTTCCTCCCCTCCGCTGCCTTCAAACTGGCTCTTATACAGGTTTGCATAGAAGCCCTCTGCGGCAAGCAGTTCCTCGTGTCTGCCCTGCTCGATAATATTTCCGTCCTTCATGACCAGTATCAGGTCTGCATCCTTGATCGTGGAAAGGCGATGGGCTATGACAAAGCTGGTCCGGCCCTTCATCAGCGTTTCCATGGCCCGCTGGATTCGATGCTCTGTGCGGGTATCCACCGAGCTGGTGGCCTCGTCAAGGATCAGGATCTTGGGATCCGCCAGGATGGCCCTGGCAATGGTAAGCAGCTGCTTCTGGCCCTGGGAGATATTGCTGGTTTCTTCATTCAGCACCATCTGATAGCCTCCGGGCAGCGTTTTGATGAAGCCATGGGCGTAGGCGGCCTTCGCCGCTGCATAGACCTCCTCGTCGGTCGCGTCCAGGCGGCCGTACCGGATGTTTTCCATGATTGTTCCATTAAACAGCCAGGTGTCCTGAAGCACCATGCCGAACATTTCGCGCAGTTCATTCCGGTTAAAGTCCCGTACGTCATGGCCGTCTACACGGATGGCTCCGCTGTTTACGTCATAGAACCGCATCAGCAGCTTAATCATCGTGGTTTTGCCCGCTCCGGTTGGGCCGACGATAGCGATCCGCTGTCCCTGCTTTACCTCTGCGCTGAAGTCATGGATCGTGATCTGGTCAGGCCTGTAGCCAAAGCTAACGTGGTCAAAGGTCACTCTTCCCTCCAGCTGTTCGATATGCACCGGATTCTCCACTGTCTGATCCTCTTCCGCTTCCTCCAGGAAGGCAAATACCCGCTCGGATGCCGCCGCCGTGGACTGGAGCATATTCCCTACCTGGGCAATCTGCTGCATTGGCTGGGTAAAGTTGCGGATATACTGGAAGAAGGACTGGATCTGGCCAATTTCAATGGTTTGTCTGATCGCCAGAAAGCCGCCCAGCACGGCTACCATCACGTACCCCAGGTTGCCGATAAACTGCATCACCGGCATCATCGTACCGGAAAAGAACTGGGAACGCCATGCGGAATTATACAGCTTATCGTTAGTTTCTCTGAAGGTTTTCAGCACATCCTCTTCTTTATTAAACGCCTTTACAATATCGTGTCCGCCGTAAACCTCCTCCACCTGTCCGTTCAGCTCGCCCAGGAACGCCTGCTGCTGGCGGAAGAACTTTTGTGAGTGCTTAACCACACGGCTGATTACCAGCAGGGAAATCGGAAGGATCAGCAGTGCGCAGCCCGTCATCAGCAGGCTGATCCGGAGCATCATAATCACTACGCCGACCAGTGTGGTCACTGAGGTAATCAGCTGCGTAATACTCTGGTTCAGGCTCTGCCCCAGGGTATCGATATCATTCGTAATCCGGGAGAGCACCTCGCCCGTCGTCCGGCTTTCAAAATACCCCATGGGCATCCGGTGAATCTTCTCAGACATGTCTCTGCGCAGATTGTACATCACATCGTTGGAAATCCCGCTCATTATCCCGCCCTGGATAAAAGAAAACACCACGCTGGCCAGATACAGGCCAAGCAGGGTCAGCAGGATACGTCCCACCGCGCCAAAATCAATCCCGCCGGTACCGGCTATCCTTGCCATAATCCCGTTATAAATTTCCGTTGTCGCATTTCCCAGTATGGTCGGCCCGATAATGTTGAATACCGTACTGGCCACAGCGAATATCAGCATCAGTAAAAAGCGGAACCGGTATCTGGCAAGATAACGCACCAGCCGTTTCGCTGATCCCTTAAAATCATTTGCTTTTTCCCCGCCCATCATGCCTCTGGAACGGCGTCCT
>JAHZHG010000122.1 GCA_019420425.1 Clostridiales bacterium | reverse complement strand
CATCATGGCGTAAAAGCTCTCTGCCAGCATCCCCACCTCATCCCTGCGGCGTATATGGCGGGAAATGCAATAATCCTTTTCCTTTGCCTCGGCCATCTGGGCCGCCAGGGTTTTCAGCGGAGATAGGCCCCTTCGCAAAAGGATGGCAATGAATACGACGAGAATGAACACAAACACAAAGAGAAACCGGGTAATCATTTCGATGAATATGCTGTACGGCCGCAGCAGATCCTCCCGCTCCAGGCCGATTGCCACCTTTATCTGTTCCGGCCTCCAAGACGCCCATGAGCCCAGAAAGGTCTTTTCCTCCAGCTCCACAATCGCCGGCGCATACTGCCCGTTGCTAAAAAGCGCTCCCCACTCCTCATCTCCCATGGTCTCCAGCAAGGATTCTTCCCTATTTTTATACAGGATCTGATTGTCATATCCAAGCAGGCAGAAATCCTCCACATCTGCATAAACAAAATCCATAAATACATTATAAAAATCGGAAAAGGGCTCCACCATAATATAATAAAAGCGGTGCCCATTTTCCTCCCTCAGCAAAACAAAGGCAAGAAAATCCTCCAGCCCCTCCCCTGAAAACACAGGAGAATAGCATCTGGGGATCACGCCTGCCTCTGTCTGCTTTGCAACGCCTTCCAAAATCTCCGGAAGGCTTTTGAACCATTCCGACTGCATAACGGCCTCGGCATACGGCCTCAGCTCTTCATTTACGACCAGCTCTGTTCCATCCGCCACGACAAATGCGCTTCTGCTGGAAACGATTGCCCCGTCCACCCCCAGTCCGCGGCTCTCGGCGACCAGCTTATCCGCCATATCCGTATACGTCTGCTCCTGTCCGGGCCGCTTTTCCACCCACGCCGTCATGTCCTCAACCAGCGCGTCATCCTCCCAGAAGTGCAGCATATACTGGGAATTTTGATGAAGGATATAGCTGAGCTTTGTCGCCACCGCGGATATTAATACGGAATAGTTATGCTGCAGCTGGGGCTTTAGCTCCCAGTAAATCGAATGAACCAGCAGACTTTCCGCTAAAATCAGCATTACTCCCGTAATGACACAAATCCCAACCGTACATTTTTTTACCAGCGTATTTATCTGCAGCCAGCTTTTCAGACGGGTAAGCATTTCACCGCATCCTCTCCTTTTTGTCTTCCATTGGGGAAACCCCATAATATTTGCGGTACACCCGGGCAAAATAGGCCTGGGAATTGTAGCCTGTGCTCTGACTTATCTCAGCAATATTCTCTACCCCGGCATGGATCAGCGTCTTTGCCTGCTCCATCCGTACCTTGGTCAGATATTTTCCCGCCGTCGTCTGCCGCTCAGTCTTAAACAGCTCATTTAAACGGTTTACGCTGATTCCCGCTTTCTCGGCGATTACCTCTACGCTTAACGCAGGATCCTGGTACTTGTTATGGATCACGCGTATGGCCCTGGCCAATGCCTTTGAATGATAGGCGCTGTCCAGCTCCTTCCACTTCAGCTGATGCTCGACCTTCTGCTGCACGCACCGAAGCGTTCCCCGGGCACTGGTGAATTGGTTTTCCTCCTGCCATTCCCCGATGCCGCCCTCCTCCGCCATTTCCACACTGGCCTCCTGCAGTACCTTCAGCATCCGCTCCACCGTATTTACCAGTTGATCCAGATTCCCGTCATGGAGAAGCTGCCGGTAAATCCGCTGCAGCTCATACACTGCCCCCGGCGTATCTCCGATGCTGAATGACCGCACAAATGCCCGCAGGTCTATGGTTTCCGGCTTTTTCTGTGCCGAAGGCTGCTCATACAGCTCCGCATACATAATCCGCTCATCGCCTTCAAAGAATCTCCGGTTAAACAAAAATAAATGCTCCTCATACTCTATGCGGCAGCGTAAAACGGAACGGTTGCTTCCAAATACAATCACGGAAAACAGCTGCTCAAAATTTTCCATAAGGCAAAGCTTTATGCTTCCGATCAGCTGCTTTAGCTCTGCGCCGTTCTCGCAGAAGCAGGCCCAGCGGTACGACGCGCACCGCACAATATACTCCACCTGCGGAATGGCCTGCCGTATTTTTTCCTTCATCCTGTGGCAGTCCGCTTCCGGCGTCTCCTTTTGCAATACGCGCGCGAGCTTCTCCGGAATATGATCCTGCTCAATAATCAGAAAGATGTAATTCCCCAGCAGGCTCTTTTTATAAAACTCCCGGTCCAGCTCGCCCAGCGGCGTGCTAAAGCAGGCAGTCAGATGCTCCCTGTAGTTTTTCTTTTCCTTCTCCCTGCGTTTTTGCAAAAAGCTGCCGATCTCGGTCAGCTTTTGCGCAAAGGTGTCCTCATCCATTTCCTGCTTCAGAATATAGTCGTAGACGTCCAGGTTCAGGGCCGCTCTGGCATAGTCAAACTCGTTGTAGCTGGACAGGAACACAACCAGCGTTTCCGGCCTTTTCTGCTTAATTAAATAGGCTACCTCACACCCGTCCTTGCCGGGCATCTGCACATCCGTAATCACCACCTCCGGAAGAGACACGCAGAATTTCTCCCATGCCTCATTTCCGTCAATTGCGGTTTCCACCAGGGAAAACCCCAGCTTTTCCCAGTCAACCAGCTGCGAAAAATACTTCAGCGCATATCGGTTATCATCTGCTAACATTACCGTAATCATATCTTTTTCCCCGGCTATATCGGCCTGTTTATGTGTTATTTAGTATCTCAGCTCTTCCACCCATGCCTGTACGTCTGCTTCTGACACGCCTGGCCGGAACCTGTGCCCTCCTGCCAGTCCCCGGTCCCCGCCAGCACCGCTAACCGCTCTTGGCTCTGGCTTTCCTGCGCTGTACCGTCTGCCTGGCTGCCCCGCTTACTTTATTTATTATAACTGAGTCAATGCCCGCCAAGAAGTCTCCGTTAGTTATGCAGTATGAACGTCAGGGTTAACACTGACGCTTTGCATGATGCTATTGTACATGTCAGATTATACGGACAAGCCGTCATAAAAGCAAAATGCAGGGAATATCTGCACGGACGGGTTACGCAGGAATTTGAAAATGGGGATTTTGAGTATTCTTTTTCTGTACCGGAACATGAGACATTTTGGTATGGGGTGGTTCTTTCTTTTGGAAATAAGGCTAAGATTATCGAACCGCAGGAAATAAAAGAACGCATAATAAAAACCTGCAAAGAAATCCAAATGGAATATGCGGAATAAAGTGGAAATTATATCGGAAAGCCGAGACAAGACGTATGCTGCGCCCGTAATATAGGCGGTACTATTGAAGAACAAATTGACGGCGCCTTTGATGAAATGGAAGAACGACTGGCGTTGGTGGGATTGACGCTTGAACATGTTGTGCAGATGAACTGCCTGTTTAGAAATATCTGGGATATTCCGCATCGATTTTCCACAGAAAAAAAGACCGGAAACCCTTTGTTTTACGGTTTCCGGTCTTTTTGCTCCGCTCCGGCCGGCGCTAAACAGACGTCCGCCGGACGCTTAGCGCCCCTGCCAAGGAATCGATGCGACAGGATTTGAACCTGCGACCTCTGCGTCCCGAACGCAGCGCTCTACCAAGCTGAGCCACGCATCGTCTGCTTTATCAAGCTTCATTATTATAGCATTGTCTCATCCAAATTGCAAGGGGAAAATTGTACTTCTTTCGTGTTTATTTCCATATTTTGTCTGATATTTTCAGCTTTCTGCCGGCCTGACCTGGCTGGCGCATTCCGTCAGGCTGTTGGCTTAGATTTTCCGCGCACAGATATCCCGGACGCAGCAGCGTTCACAATGGGGCTGGGTTCTGGCCGTGCAGACGTCCCGGCCATGGAAAACGAGGCGATGGCAGAAATCGCTGCCCTCTTCCGGCGGAATCAGCTTCCAGAGGGCCATCTCTACCTTTTTCGGATCACGGCAGTCCTCTACCAGCCCCATGCGGTTTACCAGCCGGATACAGTGGGTGTCGGTCACGATGGCAGGCTTACCGAAGACATCGCCCATAATCAGGTTTGCGCTTTTTCGGCCTACGCCGGGTAGTTTCAGCAGCGCGTCGAAGCTGTCCGGAACATTTCCGCCGTACTGGTCCCGGAGTATTTTCATACAGGCGCTGATATCCCTGGCCTTGCTCTTTCCCAGGCCGCAGGGCTTTACGATCTCTTCAATCTCCTCCAGTGATGCAGCAGCCAGCGCGTCTACATCCGGGAAGCGCTCATACAGCCGCTCCACTACCACGTTTACCCGGGCGTCCGTACACTGGGCCGCCAGGCGCACGCTCACCAGAAGCTTCCATGCCTGGTCATAGTCCAGGGTACAGCCTACATCCGGATATTCCTCTTTTAACCGCCGGATCATCTCCAGCGCAAGCTCCTCTTTTGTCATTCCCGCTTTCCTCCTGTTATTTCATCCGCCATCCGGCGTGATACTTGTTCTTCAGCGTACCGTTCACCAGCTTGCCCCAGCCCAGAGGATAGCCGTTTACGCAGATCAGCTGCCAGCCCCTGCTCCGTGCAGAGGGAATATCCTCCACATCGATCGTCTCCCCCCGCAGATACCGCTCTACCCGCGGATCATCCCAGGAAAAGTCCAGAACGGCGCGGTACTCTTCCCGTTTTAGTGCCATGGCAAATGCCTGGCTCGGCTCAAACCGGCCTTTTTTCAGCTCGCCCAGGTAAAGCCCATTGCGCAAAAAGGGAATGCCCCGCACGCTCCGGGTTTCCGGCGGAACCAGATATACCTGGCCCTTTCGGATTTCCAGATCTGACGGCTCCATCGGCCTGGTTACATCATGGAAAAACTCCTCCAAAGCCGCTGCGGCGGCCTTATCTGCCCCGGGAATCCGGCTCCAGCTGATGGCTTTCGGCTGTCTTTCCCGTCCGTCCTTTTCCGCCCCGGCCGGGCTGCCGCTTCTGTTTTCCTCCGGCCGTCCCGTTTCCCCTCCCTTTACCAGCAGCGCCAGGAAATGGCCTTCGCCGTCCATTTTGTGCGGCCAGATCCGCACGCATTCCTCAAGGCCGTTCAGGCCGGGGGAAAAACCCTCCCGCCAGGGAATAGCCTTCAGGCGCATCTCCGGCCTTTCCCGCAGAAGATGGGCGATTACCTCTTCGTTTTCTTCCACAGCAAAGGTACAGGTAGAATAAAGCAGCTCACCGCCTGGCTTTAGCATGTCCGCCGCCTGGCAGATGATCTCCCTCTGGGTCTTGGCACATTCAAACACCTTCTCCGGCGTCCACGCTTTGATTGCCTCTTCGTCCTTCCGGAACATTCCTTCGCCGGAACACGGCGCGTCTACCAGAACCCGGTCGAAAAATCCGGGAAAAGCGGGGACCAGCTTTATCGGCGGCGCATTGGTGATAAAGGAGTTGGGGATGCCGAAAAGCTCGATGTTTTTCAGCAGCGCCTTTACCCGGGAAGGGCTGATTTCATTGACCACCAAAAGTCCCCGGCCGTTTAGCCGCGCGCCGACAGCGGTGGCTTTTCCTCCCGGGGCTGCGCACAGATCCAGCACCCGCATTCCCGGGCGCACATCCAGAACGGCAGCCGGTGTCATCGCGCTTGGCTCCTGGAGATAGTAAAGGCCGGCAAAATAAAAGGGATGGCGGCTGGCGCCATCCTCCCTCAGATAGGAATACCCCCCGGAAATCCAGGGAACAGGAGTCAGGTGGAAGGGCGACAGCCGTTCAAATGCTTCCGGTTCCAGCTTTGCGGTGTTCACCCGCAGCCCGTACCTGCGCGCCTCGTCATAGCTTTGCAAAAATGCCTCGTACTCATCGCCGAGCAGGCACTTCATCTGTTCCATAAATTCCTGGGGCAGCTTCATCTTTACTCTCCATTATTTCCATTCATAGTTCCGAAGCTGGCCGTGCAGGCGCATATGGGCAAAATCCTGCTGGCGCAGCGCTTCGTAGAGGACTATGGCTACGGAATTTCCCAGATTCAGCGACCGGATGTCGCCGATCATGGGAATCCGGATACAGTTGGGCTGGTTGGCGTACAGCAGCTCCTCCGGTATGCCCGCGCTCTCCTTGCCGAACATGATGTAGCAGTCCGGCTCATAGGAAGCCTCGGTATAAATCTGCGGAGCTTTTGTGGTCGCCATATACAGCTTTTTCCCTGCTCCCGGATTTTTTTCCAGAAAGTCCTCGTAATTGATATAGGTCGTTACATCCAGATCCTTCCAATAGTCCATGCCCGCCCGGCGAAGCTCCTTTTCGCCCAGGCGGAAGCCCAGCGGCTCGATCAGATGGAGCCTGGTGCCTGTGGCTACGCAGGTACGGCCGATGTTTCCGGTATTGGCCGGGATTTCCGGCTCGTACAGTACAATATTCATGGCCATGGGATCACTTCTTTTCTGCCTTTAACCGGGCAATAAACTTTTCCAGACGGCCCAGGGCAACTTTCAGCGCATCCAGGGAATACGCATAGGAAATACGGATAAAGCCCTCGCCGCTGTCGCCGAACGCAGAACCTGGCACAACGGCAACCCGCTCCTCCTCCAGAAGGCGCATCGCAAACGCTTCGGAGCTCATGCCAAACTCCCTGATACAGGGAAATACGTAGAACGCCCCGAACGGTTCAAAGCAGGGGAGGCCCATCTCTTTGAATGCGTGCATCAGATATCTCCGCCTCTGATTGTATGCCTCTCGCATCTGCGCCACATCCTCGTCGCCGTTCCTCAGCGCATCCACAGCCGCATACTGGCTGTTGGTGGGGGCACACATAATGGCAAACTGATGAATCTTGGTCATTTGCTCAATGATTAGCGCAGGGCCGCATACATAGCCCAGACGCCAGCCAGTCATGGCATAGGATTTGGAAAACCCGTTGATGGTCAGCGTTCTCTCCCACATTCCCGGCAGGCTGGCGATGGACACATGATCGCCGTTGTAGCTCAGCTCGGAATAAATCTCATCCGAAAGAACAAAAATATCTTTTTCGATAATGACTTCCGCTATGGCCTCCAGTTCTTCCCGGGTCATGATCGATCCTGTGGGATTATTGGGGAATGGCAGCACCAGCAGCTTGGCCTTATCGGTAACCTTGCTCAGGATATCCTCGGGCGTCAGCTTAAAATCATTCTTTGCCTGCAGCTCGATGATCACCGGCACTCCCCCGGCCAGCTCGGCGCAGGGCAGATAGGATACATAGGACGGCTGGGGAATCAGCACCTCTTCGCCGGGGTTCAGCATCGCACGCATGGCGATATCGATAGCCTCGCTTCCGCCCACGGTGATCAATGTTTCGTGAATCGGATCGTAGGTCAGCTTGCAGCGGCGTTTCAGGTAGTTACAGATTTCTATTCTCAGTTCCTTCAGGCCGGCATTGGAGGTATAGAAGGTTCTCCCCTGCTCCAGGGAATAGATACCCTCGTCCCGGATATGCCACGGCGTATCAAAATCCGGCTCGCCTACGCCAAGGGAGACCACATCGTCCATTTCGCTGGCAATGTCAAAAAATTTGCGGATGCCGGAAGGTTTTACGTTTACAATGGTGTCGGATAATGGATTTCTCAAGGTGTCATCAGCATCCTTTCATCTTTTTGTTTTTTGCTGAAGATGGTTCCGCAGTCCTTATATTTTTTCAGGATAAAGTGCGTTGCAGTGCTGAGCACAGTATCCAGTGTGGACAGCTTGTCGGAAACAAAGCTGGATACCTCCTTTAAGGTCTTGCCCTCCAGGATAACCAGCAGGTCATATGCGCCGGAAATCAGATATACTGACTGTACCTCCGGGTAATTGTAAATCCGCTCCGCAATTGTATCAAAGCCTTGGCCTCTCTGTGGCGTT
>JAHZHG010000121.1 GCA_019420425.1 Clostridiales bacterium | reverse complement strand
TGAAATCCGACGCTTACGGAAACTTAGGCGCGAAGGCTTTCCTGAGCGTCTTAGTCGCAGTTAGCGGCTAGTTCGCCGGAGCGTTGCCATCAGCGACGGATGGACAACCTTCTTGCCATAGCGGCGTCCGGGAATCCAAGATGTAGAAAATTCTATCCATTTTCAAAAAAGGAGACGGGGCCATGATGCGTTCAGTTGTTATTGTGACAAAAAGTGAACCAATTCACGCGTTTAAAGAGACAAAAGCAAAGCTGGAAACACGATATCCCGGAGAATTCCCCCTCTCCGTTTATGAAAGCGATCTGCTTGACGAGGAGGAGCAGCTTCGCCTGCAGAGCCTGGAGGAGGTGCGCCGGGCGGATTTTCTTATTTTGTACCTGCACGGTACAGTAACCAATTTTAAACATTTCCCTGAGTATCTTGCGCTTATGGGAGACCAGCGGCTCTTTTTCTGCACAGGCATGGAGGAGGAGAGCAAAGAAATGGCAGGGAAAATGAACTTAAGCCCCGACCAGTACCGGATGATCGCCCGGTACTATGCCAATGGAGACGAAAAAAATCTGAGTAATCTTTTCCTTTATGCAGCCTCCCGGATAATCCGATGCGGAGAATATCCGTTTGCCGCCCCAGATTTGCCAAAGTGGCACGGAATATTCGATCAGGGAAGAGGGCTGGATGAGGAAGAGGAAACCGTTTATATAAATGCGCTTGAACAGACAGATAAGCCGGTGATCGGCATTCTGTTCCACTGGAATTCCTACATGAAAGGCGACACAGACCATGTGCAGGCCCTGATGGATGAGGTGCGCAGGCTGGGCGCCGTCCCTTTATGTGTATACTCCCAGATTGCCCCCGACGAGGAGGAGGGCTTCGGCGGGGTAAAGGAAACCTTCCGGCGGTATTTTCTTTGCGGGGAAAAGGCACGGATCGATGTGTTGATGAATCTTACCGCTTTTTCTGTCTCGGTCATTGCCAATCCGGGAAACGGGAGCAGGGCCCAGGAAAATTCGGTGTTTGAGCTGCTGGACGTGCCGGTGCTCCAGGTCATGACTTCGACCTATACGTATGAGGAGTGGAAGGAGGCTCCGGCCGGTATCCATCCCCAGACCCTGCCCTACCAGGTATTTCAGCCGGAGTTTGACGGACAGATCATCACCTGGCCTGTGGCTTATACGGAAAAAATCCGGGAGGACAATGACGTCAGAGACAGGGCGCGGCCCATACCCGAGCGGGTGCAGAGCGCGTGCCGGCTGGCGTATAACTGGGCCATCCTGTCCCGCATCCCCATGAAGGACAAAAAGATCGCAATTTTGTTCCACAACATGCCTCCGCGCAATGATACCATCGGCTGTGCCTCCGGACTGGATTCCCCGGAGTCCGTTTACCGGATGGTGGAGGCGCTGAAAAAGGAAGGTCTGCAGCTGGACTATGATTTTGCCGACGGCCAGGAGATCATCGGCCGCATCATTGACGGCGTGACCAACGACGGGCGGTGGAGCAGCGAGGAGCAGCTGCTGGAAAAGAGCATTGACCGGATTGACCGGGCAAGGTACGGCCAGTGGTTTGACAGCTTTACGGAAAAGGTACGGCAGGAGCTGGAGCGGGACTGGGGGAAGCCGCCGGGAGAATATATGACCGCCGGCGGACAGGTGCTGATCCCGGGAATCCTGAACGGGAACCTGTTTATCGGCCTCCAGCCGCCGCGGGTGCTGATGGAAAAGGCGGAGGAGCTGTTCCACAACACAGAGATCGTCTGCCCGCACCAGTATCTGGCGTTTTACCGGTGGATTGAGGAGGTGTTCCAGGCCAATGCGGTGGTGCATGTGGGCACCCATGGCAGCCTAGAGTGGCTGCCGGGAAGAGAGGTGGGGCTGGACAATTCCAGCTACCCGGATGTGGCCGTGGGCACGCTGCCGAATATCTATCCGTATATCATCAGCAATCCGGGCGAGGGCACCCAGGCCAAGCGCCGGGGCAGCTGTGTGATCCTGGATCATTTGATTCCCTCCTTTGTGGAGAGCGGAACCTATGACGAACTGACCGATCTGGACGGGATGCTGAAGGAATACTATCACTTTATGCTGGCGGATAAAAGCCGCGTCCCGGAAATTGCCGGGCGGATCTGGAAGCTGGCCTGCGATCTGGAGCTGAACCGGGATCTGGAGCTGACCGAAGAGGATGCAAAAACGGATCTGGACGGCTGCATCGATAAAATCCACGCCTGGACAAGCCGGATACAGGCCCACGAGATAAAGGACGGCCTGCACATTTACGGCGAAAATCCCAAAGGAGACCAGCTCCGCAATATGATCCGCGTGCTGCTGCGCGTGGGAAACGGCGATATTCTCTCCCTGCGGGAGGCGTTGTGCCAGGCAGCGGGGGTTTCCATGGATGAGCTGCTGGAAAATCCCACGCACCTGCGCGCGGACGGCCGGACAAACGCCATGCTCCGGGAGGAGCTGGACGAATGCGGCCGGCGGTTGTTCACTGAATGGGAAAAACGGGAATATCGAAAGGAAAGCATAGAGGAGCTGATCCGTGCAGAGGAGGTTTTAGGCAAAGGAGATTCCGGGCCGCTTCGGGCCGTCCTTGCCTTTGCCGCGGACGAAGTAAAGCCCCGCATCGAGGGCGCGGAAAAAGAGATGGATTCCTTCCTCGGCAGCTTTTCGGGCCATATGGTTCCGGCCGGGCAGTCAGGCTGTCCCACCAGGGGAAATGTGCACTTGCTGCCCACGGGAAGGAATTTTTATACCATAGACCCGTCGGCAATCCCCACCCGCACGGCCTGGGCTACGGGAGTCAGGCTGGGCGGCCAGCTGCTGGAGCGGTGTATGGCGGACGACGGAAGGCTGCCGGAAAATGTGGCAATCCTGGTGTACGCTACGGAGGCCATGCGCACCACGGGAGACGATATTGCGGAAATCCTGTATCTGTTTGGCATCCGGCCGGTATGGCTGGGCAGCAGCGACCGGGTAATCGGCATGGAGGTAATTCCCCTGGAGGAGCTGAACCGTCCGCGGATAGACGTTACCTTGAGGATCACCGGCCTGATGCGGGACACCTTCCCCAACCTGATCGAACGGATTGAGGATGCGGTGAATCTGGTGGCCGCCCTGGATGAGCCCCATGAGCAGAATTATGTGAAAAAGCATATCGAGACAGAGATGGCGGAATTTATGCGCCGGGGCCTCAGCCGGGAGCAGGCCTTTGGCCGGGCCTCCCTGCGGATATTCGGCGATCCGCCGGGAACGTACGGGGCCGGGGTCAAGGAGCTGGTCTATGCAAAGAAATGGGATACCAGCGAGGATCTGGGCAAGGTATTTACCGCCTGGGGCTGCCATGCCTACGGAAAGCGGCTGCACGGAGAAAAGCGGTATGAGGATTTTGCCAGAAGGCTGTCCCAGACGGACGTATCGGTGAAAAATGAGTCCAATATCGAGACGGACATGCTGGGCAGCGATGATTTTTATAATTACTTCGGCGGGCTTGCCTGCGCGGTGAACACCCACAGCGGGCGGACAAAGCCGGCCTATATTCCCAATACGGCGGACGAGGACAGGCCGGAGATTGCCTCCCTCCATGAGGAGGCGTCCAAAATCATGCGGGCCAGGATCAACAATCCAAGATGGATCGAAGGCCTGAAACGGCACGGATATAAAGGAGCGCTGGAGGTTTCCTCCATGGTGGACATTGTATTTGGATGGGACGCAACCACCCACGTGATCGACGACTGGATGTACAAAGCGATTGCCGACCGGTATGCGTTTGACGAGGAAAACGCCCGGTGGATACGGGAGGTCAATCTGTACGCCATGCAGAATATCGCCGAGCGCCTGCTGGAGGCCTCGGCCCGAGGAATGTGGAACGCCTCGGCGGAGGATTTGAGCCGTCTGCGGGAGATTTATATGGATGTGGAAGGCGACATTGAAGGACTGCATGAATAGCAGGGAATGGAGACAAAAGGAGCAGTGAGATGAAACGAGTGGTATTTCCCTTTGCCGCAGTGCTGGGACAGGAGAAAATCAAGCAGGCATTGATGTGGAATCTGGTGAATCCCCATGTGGGGGGCGTACTGATTGCGGGAGAGAAGGGGACGGCAAAGTCTACTCTGGTGCGGGGCCTTGCCGCACTCTCGGACGGGCAGCGGCTGGTGGAGCTGCCCCTGAACGTGACGGAGGACAGGCTGGTAGGCTCCATTGACTTTAGCAAAGCCATGCTCCGGGGAGAGAGTGTGCTGGAGCCGGGGATATTAAAAGAAGCAGACGGAAATATCCTCTATGTGGATGAAGTAAATCTGCTGAGCGACCACATCGTAAACGCGCTGCTGGAGACGGCGGCCAGCGGGCGGAATGTGGTCGAACGGGAGGGAATTTCCTGCACCCACGACAGCCGTTTTGTGCTGATCGGCAGCATGAATCAGGAGGAGGGAAAGCTGCGCCCCCAGTTTCTCGACCGTTTTGGCCTGTACGTGGAGGCAGAGGGAGAAACCGATCTGACCACCCGGGTAGAGATCATGCGGCGCAGGCTGGAATTTGAGCAAAACCCGCTGCAGTTTGTGGATATGTACAGCGAGGAAACTCGCCGTCTGAAAAAGAAGCTTGGCAAAGCAAAGGAGCTGCTCCCCGAGGTGGAGATCACAGAAAACGCCCTGAATCTGGCAGCGTCCTTAAGCGCTAATGCCAATTGCTGCGGCCACCGGGGCGAGCTGGCCGTCATAGAGGCAGCCAGAGCCATCGCCGCTCTGGACGGCAGAAGAATGCGGAATACAGAGGACATCAAGGAAGCGGCCAAATACGCGCTGGCCCACCGGGCGATGGACGTCTCCTTGGCCGTACCGCCGCAGGACAGTCAGCGTGAAGAAGCAAACGATGACCAGAACCAAAGCGAGGACAAGGGCCAGGAGCAGAACGACAGCGGAAACCAGGAACAAGACGGCGATTCTTCCGGCGGACAGAATCCGGACAATGCCGATTGGGGCAGCGATCAGGAGGAGGCGCAGAATGCCGGGCCGGAGCAGGAAACTGCCGGTACAAATGAAACGGACGGCCCGGATGCACAGCCCGAAGAAAAAAACAGCAGTACAAATCCTGCTGCGGATGCGGACTCCGGGGATGCTGACCCGGCGGAGGGAGCCGACGACGGGGTGGAGGAGTGCGGAGATGCATTTCTCATCCCGCGCTGGCAGGAGGCCCCGGCCATCCGCCGGATAAACCAGGGCTCCGGCAGGAGAAGCCTAGTCAAATCCGAAAACCATCAGGGCCGATACGTGGGCTACCGCATGGCCGGAGAAGAAAAGGTGACCGATCTGGCCTTTGACGCCACCGTCCGCGCAGCCGCGCCCTTCCAGCACGTCCGCGACAGAGGAAACCGGGCGATTGCCATTGACAAAGCAGATATGCGGATAAAAATCCGGGAAAAGCGCACCGGGGGCTGCATTCTGTTTGTGGTGGACGCCAGCGCATCCATGGGGGCCAACCGGAGGATGCGGGAGGTAAAGGCGGCCATTTTATCCCTGCTGAACGTTTCCTACCAAAAGCGTGACCGGGTCGGCCTGATCGCCTTCCGAAAGGATAAGGCAGAGCTGCTCCTTGGCATTACCAGAAGCGTAGACCTGGCCCAGAAAAAGCTCTCCGAGCTGCCCACAGGGGGAAAGACCCCTCTGGCCGCCGGATTGGACCTGGCCTATGAGGTAATCATGGGACTGAAAATGCGGGAACCGGATGCCCTGCCCACCATTGTACTGGTGTCGGACGGGCGGGCCAGCGGGAAAAAAGAGAAAAACAGCAATCCCTTTGCTGACGCGCTGCGCTCGGCAGAACGGATCGGCAACCAGAAAATCCATACGATTATTTTGGATACGGAAAACGACTTTATCAAGTTTCACCTGTGCGCAGAGCTGAATAAAAAGCTGAACGGCACCCTGCTGACCATGGAAGAACTAAAGGCAGAGGGAATCGTAGAGGCAGTATCCGTTTATGGCGGACAGAAAAGAACATAATCATTTGTCTGATACATTGCACATACGGCAAAGCCCGTGAAGCGGATAACGAACGCCGCAGAATCGGGCAGGATAAAAACGGAAGTTAAACCATTGCCATGAAAGTCCGCCGCCGGTTAGGCGGCATTCGTTCAGGGATGCCCCATGCGGCAGCGGAACTTTCAGGTAAGACGCAGGTTTTGGGAGGACAGGAAATGAAAATAGCAGAGCTGGAAACAGGAGAGGCGGTTCACCGCTACAAAAAGTCCATCGTAGTTTCTTTTACCGGCAAACGCCGCGTGCTGAGCACAGCTCCCCACAACGGCGGCTACCGGGAAAACCTGACTGCGGTGTTCAATCATGACTGCACAGTGGGCGCGGGAATGGCCTGTACCCTGAAAGCGCCCACCTATGCGGAGCATATGGAGCTGATTGCAAAGGAAATCGGGCTGGACAGCGATACCGCCGCAGGGATTTCCACCGCGGCCCAGATGGAAAACGTGTCCATAAAAACGGAAAAGTGGAAGGAGCTGACGGTGACCGCAATCGTTACCGGGGGGATAGAGGTAAACGGCGGCCGGGTCGGCGATACCGCCTCCTGGCACGAGCTGGAAGGAAAATCCGTCCATGGGAAAAACGGGACGATCAACATGATGGTCTTTTTCAACACCGATCTTTCAGAGGGCGCGCTGGCCCGGGCGCTGGTCACCTGCACAGAGGCCAAAACCGCAGCCATCCAGGAGCTGCTCGCCCCCAGCCGCTACTCCATGGGCCTGGCCACCGGCTCCGGCACGGACAGTACAATCCTGGCAGCAAACCGGGAGAGCCCGATCTGCCTGACCAATGCAGGCAAGCACAGCAAGCTGGGCGAGCTGATCGGAAAGGCGGTAAAGGCGGCCGTCAAAGAGGCGTTAAAGCTCCAGACCGGCCTGAGCCCCGAATACCAACACCAGGCAGTACGCCGGATGGACCGCTTCGGGATTACCAACGACCTGCTCTGGACATACTACACAGGAGAAAAATCCAGGGCGGAATTTGAGGCGTGCCTGGAGGAACTGCTGTGCAGGGATATGCTGGTGACCTACACCTCTCTTTATGCCCATCTGCTGGATCAGCTGATGTGGGGGCTCATCTCCGGCAGAGAGGCCGCGGAAGCGGCAGCGGCGCTGCGCCGGCTAATGGGGATGGAGACAGAGGACAGCGAAAAAGAGCGGGCATTTGCGGTAAAGGAGCGGCCGGAGCTTCCGGCGGGGGGTGAGGTAGGGGAGGATGTTATTGGAGAACTGGTTAATGCGTATGGAGATGGGTTGTTGAATTTGGTGAATGAGGAAGGGTAAATCGTGGCTAACCGGACGCAGCCAGGGGTGGCAGTATCCATCCGTCACTGGGGCAACGCTCCGGCAAACTAGCCGCTAACTACGACTAGGACGCTCAGGAATGCCTTCGCGCCCAAGTCTCCGTAAGCGTCGGATTTCGCCTCCGCTAAGAGCGCCCCTTGAAGGCTCCTCCTGGATACTGCCACCCCTGGCCGCTGTTCTTCTCAGACGGTAGAATCTCTGTCTCTACGTCTCGGCTATTCAGCAAAACGTAGAGGCCGAATTATCCTACAGAAAAGTAGAAAACTTCCTCAATTACTCTTTCGGCTGCTGTATATCTAATGTGATAGACTTTCTGCCCCTATCGCCCGTCTAGGCGGCTAAAAAAAGTAAGGCCCAATATATCCTGTCGGGAAGCCAGCGAACTACCTCAATTGTACTTACGCCTTAGAAGCACAGCCCCGAGCGGCAGCGTATGCCCTGCAAGACGATAGG
>JAHZHG010000120.1 GCA_019420425.1 Clostridiales bacterium | reverse complement strand
TTTTCGTATCTATGGGATGGATAGGCGGAATTACTGAATATTTTACCACTGTAAATCCGGCCTCCAGCCGCTTGTCCGCCAGCGCCAGCATATCCTCCAGAGGGAAGCTTCCGGCCAGCCCCGCCGGCTTGAGATGCCCGTACATCCGCACTCGTTTTCTGCACAACCCGCCCAGCATCTCATATACCGGAAGGCCATAGTATTTTCCTTTAATATCCCAGAGTGCCATCTCAATTCCGGAAAGGGCGCTCATCAGAATTGGGCCGCCCCGGTAATAAGCGCCACGATAAATCCTCTGCCACAGCTGTTCGATGCAAAGCGGGTCCTCGCCGATCAGGACCGGCCGCAGCTCATTGACTGCCGCCTCCACCGTGCGGGCTTTTCCCTCCAGTACAGGCTCGCCCCAGCCACAGATGCCTTCATCCGTCTCGATTTTCAGAAACATCCATCTTGGACGGATGTGGTACAGGTGAAGTTCTGTTATCTTCATACATTTTCTCCTTCTAGGACTCTATTCCTTCAAAATAAAATGCCGTTCGTCCTGCCGGGCGGATATTCGTCAGCGTTCCTTTATAGTGCCGGAGATCCACCGGCTCAAAGGGATGGGCAAGACACGCCTCCTCACACAGCTCCAGCCCCAGCCCGGGCTTGTCCGGGATCCGAATACAGCCCTCGTGGAACACCACGTGCTCATCCGTAAGTTCCTTTCGCCAGTCCACATCCGTATACATAATCTCCAGAATCCGGTAATTGGTGAGACAGCCTGCCAGCTGTAGTGCAGCCGCATTCGCCACCGGCCCGCTTGGATTGTGGGGCGCCATAGCGACATAATGGGTTTTTGCCATTGCCGCCATTTCCTTTACCGCCATGATCCCGCCGCAGTGACTCACATCGGGCTGGGCAAAATCTGCACAGCCCTTATCCAGAAACTCCCTGAACTGCATCACGCTGTAAATCCGTTCTCCTGCTGAAATCGGAACCGGAGATTTTCTATGTACCTCTGCCAGGGCGTCAAGGCAGTCTGGCGGAGTCGGTTCCTCGAAAAACATAGGGTCATACGGCTTCAGTGCCTGTGCGATCCGGATTCCGGTGGCCACGTCAAACCGTCCATGTCCCTCAATCATCAGATCTACGTCCCTTCCCACCGCATCCCGCACCGCAGCGACCACATCCATGGCGTGGGTAAACTCCTTTCTTCCCAGTTCCATATAGCTCTTTCCAAAGGGATCCCACTTTAATGCCGTAACCCCCTTTGCCACGGCCTTCTTGGCTGCCTCGGCAAATTCGTCTGGCTCCTTTGCCCCGGAAAACCATCCATTGGCATACATACGGATTTCCTCCCGCACCTTTCCGCCCAGCAGTTCATACACAGGAATACCGTAACGCTTTCCCTTTATATCCCAGAGAGCCATCTCGACAGCCGAGATGGCGCTTTGCAGCACCGGGCCCACTCTCCAGTAGGAATCCCGATACAGCTCATGAGTAATCTTCTCCGCCTGCATCGGATCCTTCCCGATCAAAACACGCTCTATATCCTGAATTGCCCCCAGGAGCGCATGCTCCTTGTATTCCAGCGTGCCTTCCCCAACACCGGAAATCCCTTCATCTGTTTCCACTTTTACAAACACAAAGTTTGTGCGAAACGAGAAAACGCAAAAAGGTACAATCTTTGTAATCTTCAAAATGCTCTCCTTCCTTAAACCAAAAAGTCCTCATCATATCCGGGAATCACCACGGTCTGCCGCTCCTCTTCTGTACACTGCTCCAGAAACAGTTTCGGATCGCAGCCAAATTCGGCAAACATATCCCAGTGCATCGGATATACCCGCTCAGGCTTCCACTTACGAAACAGCCTTGCGGCATCCGCTGCATTCATGTTGTTTCCTTTGCCGTTGACCGGCAGGAGCAGTGCATCCAGAGAACACCTTACGTATTCTGTCAGTCCGCAGTTATAGAGTGTATCCCCCGTGTGGCAGATCCGCTTTCCGTCTGCCTCCAGCAGATACCCCACCGCGTATTCATCACTGTGGAACGCCGGTATCGTTCGAATGCGTATGTCCTCCAGGGTGACCTCGGTCCCCGGCTGAACCAGGATATACTCGTGTCCCATCGTATAACGGCTGCGCAGGGCTGACCAGACGCTCCGCGGCCCTGCCACAGTAATCCGCCGCCGGGTTAGTATGCGGTCCAGCGTGCCAAAGTCCATGTGATCCTCATGGGCATGCGTCAGCAAAAGCACATCGGGTACAACGGCTTCATACGCCGGACTCACAGGTACCTGCCTTTTGTACGCTTCTCCGTTTTTCTCCTCCAGTGTATCGGACAAATACGGATCAACCATCACCGTCATCCCGTTTTGAGCCGTAAAAAGATATCCTGCCTGGCCAAGCCATCTTCCCTTCATCTGTCCCCTCCTCAGTCTGCGATGACCGCACCGTCGGCGAGCCTGATTCCCTCTTCTTCATATACAAACTGGGCCAGACTTCCTCCATCCACCGCCAGCTCTGCTCCGGTAATGATCCGCGCCTGTTCGGAATCCGCCAGGAACCATGCCGCATTCGCAATATCCTCAAACTCTGCGATGTCTCCCATCGGGTTTTTGTTGTGCACGGAATCATGGATTTCCGGGCGTGCCCAGTACCGGGCAGTCTTGATTCCGCCGGCCACAATGGTGTTTACCCGGATATTCACCGGGCCAAGCTCCACTGCCAGATTGCGGGCCAGTCCGTGAAGGCCGGATTTTGACGTGCAGTATGCACTCCTGTTTTTTGTGGTTCGGATTCCATTCACAGAGCCCACCACTACAATGGATCCTCCTCCCTGCTTCAGCATGTGGCGTGTGGCCTGACGGCAGAACATGAAGTTCCAGCCGATGTTCGTATCGATCACCCGGATCCAGTCGTTAAAGTCCACCTCCAGAAAATTCGGCATGTTGATTCCCATATTCGCAGCCACCAGCACCAGTGCAGATACCAGATGGCCCTTTGCCTCCAGATCGTCAAACATCGCTTTCATTTGCTCCTCGTTCAACACCTCCAGGCCGTACCCAAAGGTCTCTATCGTTCCGCCGCACTCCTCCTTCAGCATCGCAGCGGCCTCAGCGGCCCGATCAGCGTCGCGGCTGGTGATGCACACATCGCAGCCCTCCGAACCAAATTTTTTTGCTACTGCATAACCGGTACCCTGAGTAGCCCCGGTAACCAGAACCATTTTCTTCATTTCACCCACTCCTTTTCCTTATCAGCCTGCCCCGTACAACAGATTCGGGACGAATAATACCACATCCGGAATAAATGTGATGATCATCAATACGAGAATCATAATCAGGATAAACGGCATACATGCCTTGGCCAGCTTTGTCAGCTTTACCCCGGTCAGGCCGGAAACCTGATACAGTACAATACCAAAGGGCGGCGACATATTTCCGATGCCCAGATTAAATACAAACATGATACCAAACTGAATCGGATCGATGCCCAGCGATATGGCAATCGGCATCAGCAGCGGCCCAAGGATAACCTGGGGAGCACCGCCTTCCATGAACATACCGATAATCAGAAGGAGCACATTTACCAGCAAAAGGAACGTATAGCGGTTCAGATTCATGCTGAGTATTCCACTGGCCAGCGCCTGCGGCACCCGCTCATACGTCAGGAAGTAAGAAAGCGCACCCGCCGTACAGATCAAAATCATCACAGTAGCTGTCCCCAGTACCGATTCCTTGATAATCGGCCAGATATGCTGCGGCTTAATCTCCTTATAGACAAATATGCCGACAAAGAGAGAATAAAATGCACAGATCGCGCCTGCCTCTGTGGCAGTAAATGCGCCGCCGCGGAGCCCCAGCAGGATTCCAAAGGGAATCGCCAACGCCCAGGCCGCCTCCAGCGCCAGATGCCCCAGCTCTCTTAAGCTGGCCATTTTGGTTCTTGATCCTTTATATCCGCGTTTTTTAGAAACGAAATATACATAGATCATCATCAGGATCATGCATAAAATTCCGGGCACATATCCGGCTGCAAACATCCGTCCAACCGAAATCTGCGTTGCAAAGGCGAATACGATGAGGCCCATTCCCGGCGGAATGATCGGTGTAATCAAAGAGGAAGCCACGGTTACCGCGGCACTAAACTCTTTGTCATATCCGCGTTTTTCCATCTCAGGAACCAGGATTTTGCACTCCATGGCTGCATCTGCCGCCGCTGAACCGGAAATGCCGCCCATCAGCACAGATAACAGCACATTCACATGTCCCAGCCCTCCGGTCAGGTGTCCCACTAGGCCGTCTGCAAAATCCAGCAGCCGTTTAGATATCCCGGAGTAATTCATGATTGCTCCCGCAGTGACAAAGAAGGGTATCGCCAGATAAGAGGAGGACTCCGTCACCGCTACCACGCGTTGAACCGCAACCTGAATTGGGAGCATCGGCTCCAGAAAGAGAAAGTACGGAAGCACACCGCCCAGAATCGCCAGCCAGAGCGGGCAGTTCAGCAGCGCCAGCACCACAATGCACGTTACCGGTATGATAATGTTCATATTCATTTGGCCTCACCTCTCTTTTCCTTCATTTTAGCCGGAAATTCCTTTAATTCCTGTACCAGAAATATAGTGGAATAAATCGTCATCAGTCCAAAACCCACGATGAGCGAGCTGTCCAGTACGCGGTAAGAAATCCTGGTTGCTGTCATAATTTTGCTCCCCACATTCCCCACCAAAAGAATACTCAGCCAGGTAACGCACGCAAGAATCACCGTAATTGCAATTTTAACCAGCAGATTTATTCCTGTCTGCAGCTTTACGGGCAGCGCATTTACCAGAAGGTCAATCCCGTAATGCATCTTTCTGCGGAATGCTGCCGCTGCACCCGGAAACACCATCCACGCAAACGCGATGCAGACAATTTCGTCCGAACCGGCAAACGTATACTTTAACAGGTATCGGGTAAACGCATTGACCACAGTAATCGTAATCGCAACAGTCAGAGATACCGCTGCTATCAGTTCCGGGAAGCGTACAGCAATCCACTTTATTGCAGAAGTTGTCCGATTTTTCTTCAAGTATCTTCCTCCTTTACAAATGTTGCCACAGGGAAACCCTGTGACAACATTGAACATAGCTTATACACTTGTTTTTTTATTATTCAGCCGCATCGATTGCTGCACGGATATCGTCATAGATAGCCGGATCCAGATCCAGCTCCTCAAACAATGCCGGTACATAGGCTTCAAAGGATGCTTTGTCCGGTTCTGTCACAGTTACACCCGCATCCTTAAACTGCTGAATGTAGTCCTCTTCATTTGCCATCGCCGTATCTTCCATCTCGGTGCATGCCTCATCGAGAACAGTCTTTACCATTTCCTGGTATTCTTCCGGAATCTGATCCCAGAACATCGGATTGATGCACAGCGCCAGCGGATTTACAAAATGTCCGGACAGGCTCAGATAGTCGCACACCTCATTCAGTGAGGAACTGAGCAGCAGGCTGAGCGGAGCTTCACATGCCTCGATTACACCGGTCTGGATCAAAGAATAGTTATCTGCCCAAGTGCTGGTTGTCGGTGAACCACCCATTACCGTGATAAAGCCCTGTGCGGCGGATGATGGTCCCATGCGGACAATGTGCCCGTTCATGTCAGCTGCGCTGTTGATTTCAAAGGTTCCGATGAAATGGCGGTAGCCCTGAGCGCCGTAGCACAGCGGAACCACATCCTGATCCCGGAGCTTTGCTTCTTTATCTGCCATCCAATCCGATTTCCCCAGCTTCTGTACCTCATACAGATCCTTATAAATATAAGGGAAAGAAGCCGGTGCGAAATCCGGCACCATATCGCCCAGATTGTCAAATCCCAGAGAGCAGATCAGCGGAGCTCCTGCTTTCATCTGCTCGGCCATATCGGTGATCGAACCCAGCTGGTTATTTGCGTAGATTTCAAATTTCAACTCGTTGTTCGTTTCCTCAGAGATTTTCTCAAATGCCTTAATCATTACACTTCCGAAAATGGAATCCTCTGTCTCTGCAAAGCACACTTTAAAGGTCATCGGCTCGTCCATCAAAGGTTCTGCTGCTGATGCAGTCATTCCTCCCAAACTAAGTGTCATTACCATTGCCAACAACATTGCAATTTTCTTCTTCATCCTTTTCCTCCTGTTTTGCCTTTCCGGCCATAAAAGTAAATAAATAAACAGTTGCTGCCGGGAGTCCTGATTTCCTCCACGTTGTGATCAAAGTTTTAATATTTGATCTAATTTATGGTTCAAGAATATCACTATTTCTTTGATCGGTCAACCATATTTCTTTTAAATTTCATCATTTTTGCAAATTATACGAATTTAACCGTAATATTTTGTGCATTATCCCCATCTTTCGCCTTACTTAATTTGATTTTATCCGTTATTTTTCTTTTTATTTTTGATCAATTTTGTTCCGCTATAAAATTGACTTTTTTTCCATTTTATTTTATTATTATGGTAAATATTTCGCTGCTTTTCTGATGCCGGCGCACTCTCTTTTGGCATCCCCCAAGCATACGCTTCGCAGCAAGGTAAAGTCATTATTTCACACAGGAGGTCAACCATGAAACCTCAGCAGGAAGTCACCGAAACAACCATTGCTTCACGGATTGCCGATCAGATACGTGAAGAAATCCTCAGCCGTCAGATTGACCCCGGCACACGGATTACCGTGCGGGAAATCTCCGAAAAATACGGCGTCAGCAGTATGCCTGTGCGCGAAGCCTTCCATACGTTGTGCGGGGAAAATCTTCTGGTTGCCAACCCCTACAAAGGAGCCACAGTTCTTCCCGTTACCTCCACCCTTGTCGCAGAGCTGAACGATCTGCAATGTGCACTGGAGGGGCTGCTGGTTGAACTCTGCATGCGCAAAGGCTATCCCGAGGAAATCCTGCTGAAACTGGAGGAAATCAATGAACAAATGGCTGCCCTGCAGGACGATGAGGAATGCTGGCGGGAAAAGCGCCTGGGCCTGAATATCGAATTTCATACCACTGAATATTCCCTCTGTAAGGAACACATGGCTTATCAGCTGTTTCACAAAAATCTGTACCAGCTGGCTGCCATCCGTAAATATCACAAAATCAACCTCTCCCGTGCCAAACAGACGCTTCATGAACACCAACAGATCATCGCAGCCCTCCGTGACAACGATGTGGTAACTGCCATCGGTCTGACACGTCAGCACACACTGAACTCTAAGGCCTATGCCCTGCGCGAGTCGTTCGACGTGTAAAAAAGAATGTGCCGCGCTCCAGCTTTCCGTCTATGCAGGGCTTACCGATGGCATAAAGGGATTGGCATAGACTGTATTTTTACCATTTTCTCGCTTATGGCTGAAGTTGAATTGTTAAGCTAGTGAATCCGTGGTAGAATATTATAGTATTTTACACACATGGATACCTGGACGCCCCGGCTGGCCCACTATTCGCCGGAAAAAATCTTCCGGCAAAAGTCGAAAAACTTACGTATTTGTACCTGCGCCTGTGAAGCACAGCCCCGCGCAGAAGGGTGTGTGAGGAAGTTTACCGGTTTTCCAATAGGATGCATTCGGCCTCACACGTTGACAAATAACCGTACAGTAGAGACAGAGCGTCTACCGCATGAGAAAAACAGCAGCCAGGGGCGGGCAGCATCCAGGAGGAGCCTTCAAGGGGCGTTCTTAGCGGAGGCGAAATCCGACGCTTACGGAGACTTGGGCGCGAAGGCATTCCTGAGCGTCCTAGTCGCAGTTAGCGGCTAGTTTGCCGGAGTGTTGCCCCAGTGACGGATGGATAC
>JAHZHG010000012.1:10940-19489 GCA_019420425.1 Clostridiales bacterium | reverse complement strand
TCCTGCGGTCTACAATCTCCAGTAATTTATCATTCGGGATCACGATCAGCGTGTCCACGTTTGCTTTCAGCTTTTCGATACCGGCAAGGGCGTTGTTCATTCTCGTCTTTGCCTCAAAACGGAAGGGCTTGGTCACAACGCCGACAGTCAGGATGCCCATCTCTTTTGCAATACCGGCTACTACAGGCGCAGCGCCCGTACCGGTTCCGCCGCCCATGCCGCAGGTAACGAATACCATATCCGCGCCCTGTACAGCCTGGCGCAGCTCTTCTGCACTCTCCTGAGCCGCCTGCTCGCCGATCTCCGGCTTCGCTCCGGCGCCCAGTCCTTTCGTCAGCTTCTCACCGATCTGGATGGTGGTGGGAGCTTTGCAAAGGGTCAATGCCTGTTTATCTGTATTCACACCGATAAACTCTACGCCGCCTATCGTATCATCTACCATTCTATTTACTGCATTATTACCGGCACCGCCCACTCCGATGACAATAATCTTTGCAGAGGATTCTGTTTCGTTGGTCATAATTTCTAACAAGGTACTTCCTCCTTCTTGTATTTATACATCCTCTTCATACACGGCGAACGCAAAATGAGCCCACTTCTCCACCGTATTTACCTTATATAATATAGTTATTCGCTGAAATTATCAAGTACAATTTTGAAAATTCTTGTATTTTCCACTTTCTTTCGCCTGCGCTGCCGGGCAAAACGGCTATCGTTTACTGGACAAGCTGGCCGGTTACCGGATCGATGACATTCATATAAGCATCCACCGCATATCCGTCCTCGTTTACCGTCGCTCCTTCTACCACTGCTCCCGTTCCGTCCACCACCACGCCGGCATCGTTGATATAGCAGTCGTACATCAGCGTGCCGTACTGGTTGAAGGCCATGAAGGGAGTCTGATTTTCAGGTACATCCGTGGTTGCCTTCTCGTCGCTCTCTGGTGTATCCTCGCCCCCGCTCTCCGGTGTATCCTCGCCGCCGTCTCCTTCTTCACCGCCGTTTTCTCCCTCTACCGCCAGCTCTGTCTCAGGCTCAACCGTTTCCTGCTCCTGGAAGGTAATGGATTCATTTTTTCCGGTAAAGGCGGCCATATAGAGAATGCCGGACTTTCCGTTCAGGTTGGGCAGGATGGCCAGCAGGTTGGAAACCTTTTCCTCCAGATATTCGGCTTTTCCCAGCTCCGCCTCAACGCCCTGTACGGTCAGCACAATATTTTGATTCTCGTCAAAGCTGATTTCATCCGGAATCAGATTCTGCTGGCTGAGAATCTGGCAGAGGCTCAGTATGGTCTGATAGAGCGCCGTATCGTCCACCGGAATTTTCTGATAAATGGCTACCTCGCCCAGCTCCACTCCGGTAATCAGCGGAATATCCGGATAGACCTCCTGGGTCTGCTCCAGGATAACGCCCTTCTGATCAAAATAAATGTTTTGATCCTGATAATGGAAGCTTCCGATCAGCTTCTTTTCATATACCTGAATCTTCACGTGGAAGGGAGAAACCATTTTTACTTCGACCGCACTTAAAAATGGAATCTCCTCCTCCACTGCTCCGCTCCGGTACTTCCAGGTCAGGTAAAGGGAGTTCTGTGATAAGAAATCAGGCATCATCAGCTCCTGTATATAATCGGTGCTGTAGTGCTCATTTCCGGTTATCTCCACTGTCCTGATCCGAAAAAGGATGACCATCACCGCCAGCACGGCCGCGATCACCGCCGCACTCAGAACTACCGTTTTTATCCTAGACTGTTTTCTGCGCCTTCTTCTGTGCATCTTTCCACCATCCATCACTGTTCCCTGATTCTTCCGCCTAATGTATACAAATCCCGGCAGATATTTTCATATCCGCGGTGAATAAAATATCCGTTGGTAATTGTTGTCGTTCCCTCTGCCGCCAAGCCGGCCAGCACCAATGCCGCTCCGCCTCTGAGCTCTCTGGCCTCCAGAAGCGTCCCGTGCAGCCTATCCACACCCTGGATCACCGCCTCACAGCCGTCCACGTCGATTCTGGCCCCCATCCGGTTCAGCTGGCGCACAATGTGAAACCGGTTTTCGAACAGATTTTCCCGGATTCTGCTGGTTCCCCCGGCGACCGCCATGGCCACCAGAATCTGTGACTGCAGATCTGTCGGGAATCCGGGATATGGAGCGGTTTCCACCGCTGTTCCTTTCAGCTTCTTTTCCGCCGCTGCCTCCAGATCCCGGCCGCTTCGGCGAAGGCTTACCCCCATCCCTCCCACGGCTTTCAGCACGGCTTCGGTCTGATCAAAAGGAAAATCCCGGATACATACCCGGCCTCCGGTCACCGCTGCGGCCAGCAGATACGTTCCCGCCACAATCCGGTCGGCAGGAATTGAAAATTCCGAATCGCTCAGCCGCTCTACTCCCTGTATTACCATTGTGTCCGTTCCTGCGCCGCTTATTCTTGCACCCTTTCCATTCAGAAAATCACACAGAATACGAATCTCCGGCTCCCGGGCCGCATGGATAATCCGCGTGGTTCCCTTTGCCCGTACGGCTGCCAGGATAGTATTCTCCGTAGCGCCTACGCTTGGGAAACGCAGGGTAATGTCTGTTCCCACAAGGCCTGTGCAGCCGGCCTTCAGCATTGCCTCCTGACCGGACAGCCCTGCTCCCAGCCTTTCCATCGCCGCCAGGTGGAGATCCACTGGCCTGCTGCCGATCCGGCAGCCCCCGGGATAGGGAATAACCGCCTCGCCCGTCCTGCCCAGCAGGCTGCCCAAAAACAATACCGAAGAGCGTATGCGGGACGCCTCCTGGGGTACGCGCACCGCGGAAATCTCTGACGTATCCAGAAACAGTGTATTTCCGGTAAAACAGGCTTTACCTCCCAATGCCTCCATTATGGTGATCATATCATAAACATCCTGGATCTGCGGACAGTGATGCAGGATCGTGGTCCCTTTGTGGAGGACACAGGCGGCCAGGATAGGAAGCACCGCATTTTTTGAACCCTGGATCGTGATGTCTCCCTCAAGCCTGGTCCCGCCTTCAATAATAATCTGGTTCAAACACATTCCTCCGGTCAAGACAAAATGCCATATAGTCCACTATATGCGCCTGACCGGCAAAAGGTGAGACTTATTTCTGCCATCGGCTGACCGACATCACCAGCCCCATCTCCGCCAGCAGAAACACAACCGAGGTGCCGCCGTAGCTGACAAAGGGAAGCGTAATTCCGGTATTGGGAATGGTATTGGTCACCACCGCCACGTTCAGGATAACCTGGATGGCAATGTGCCCCATGATGCCCGCCGCAATCAGTGAGCCGAACAAATCTGCCGCGTGGGTAGAGATCACCATCATCCGCCAGATCATCAGCAGGAACACCATAAGCAGCGCAATCGCGCCCACCAGGCCGAACTCCTCGCAGATGATGGAAAATATCATATCATTCTGGGCCTCCGGCACAAAACCCAGCTTTTGAATACTGCTGCCAAAGCCCCGGCCAAACAGCCCGCCTGAGCCAATGGCATACAGGCCCTGCATGGTCTGGTAGCCCTTCTCATACAGCTCCGGGTTCCGCCAGATCGCCAGCCGCTCCAGGCGGTACTGCTCCATACTGAGGAAAATGGCGATAAAGCCAAAGCCCGTCGCGCCCACCCAGACAAAGGGCAGGTACCGGGGATTGGCAATAAAAATCATGATCACGGCAATTCCCAGAATGATAATGGCGGTACTCAGGTTGTTTGTACCTACCAGCGCTACGATAGGCAAAACCGCCAAAAACACGGTACACAAAAGCCCCAGCCCACGCTTTTTCCCCGCCCGGCTGACCAGGCTGGCCAGAAACAGGATCACAGCCAGTTTGGCGTACTCTGAGGGCTGAAAGGACAGCGGCCCCAGGGAAAGCCAGCGTTTGGAACCATTGTAGGAATCCCCCACCAGCAGAACCGCCCCGGATAGCGCCAGAGAAAGCAGATACCCCGGCACCGCAAACCGGATCAGCCTGTGGTAATCGGTTTTCGCCACCATATACATGGTCAGCAGGCCAAGGCTGGTGGCAAAAAGCTGTTTTTTAAAATAATAGGCCGAATCCGCAAAACGGACCTGGCCATTATATGCGCTGGTACTGTACATGGTCATCAGTCCGGTAACCACCAGAAACAGCACGGCCGCGACCATGCCCGGATCTGTCTTTCCCGCCTTCGTCCCCAACGCATCACACTCCCGTCCAATGTTGAATTATTGTGGCAATTCGTGAACCAGCTCTTTGAACCGTCTGCCCCTCACCTCATAATTGGGGAACATGCCCCAGCTGGCGCAGGCAGGCGACAGCAGCACGGCGTCTCCCGGCTCTGCCTTTTCGGCGCAGAGGGCCACCGCTTCCTCGAGGGTGTCTGCAAATAGGATATCATGAAAGCCGCAGCTTTTGGCCGCCTCGGCAATCTTGTACTTTGTCTGTCCGATCAGCACAAGGTATTTTACCTTTCCGTCAAAGGCATTGATCCATTCCTCATAGGAGGATTCCTTGTCATAGCCTCCGCCGATCAGCACCGTTTTCCGGTTCATAGCCTGGATGCCCTTGATGGCCGCATCCGGGTTCGTCCCTTTGGAATCATTGTAATAGGCAACGCCCCTTTTCTCTGCCACAAATTCAATCCGGTGCTCCACCGCCGTAAAGCGCCTGAGCACATCGCGGATTGTCTCCAGCGGAACGCCGTAGGCCATGGCCATGGCTGTGGCCGCCATCACATTTTCTACATTATGCAGGCCTAAAAGCTTAAGCTCATCCACCCGGCACACCGGCGTGATCTCTCCCGCCTCCCGGTACTCTATGGTTTCGCCGTTTAAACAGATTCCATTATCTAATGTACGCAGGCTGCTGAAAAATATAACTTTTGTCTGCAGATAACTGCCAAATTCCCGCAGTACGGGATCTTCGTAATTCAGCACGCACGTATCCGACGAATTTTGTTTTTCGGTAATCCGCTCCTTGACCCGTATATATTCCTCCATCGTATGATGGCGGTTTAAATGATCCGGGGTAATGTTCAGGATTGCGCTGATGTGGGGATGAAAATCCGTAATCGTCTCCAGCTGAAAGCTGCTGATTTCCGCTACGGTGATGGAATCCTCCGTCATCTCCAGGGCTGCGCCGGTATACGGTGTGCCGATATTTCCCACCACATAGGTGTCCTCCTGATGCTGCTTCATGATTGCCCCAAGCAGGCTCGTGGTCGTGGTCTTTCCGTTGGTTCCGGTAATGGCCAGAATATTCTTTTTGGCCGGGGTTACCCGATAGGCCAGTTCCACCTCTCCCCAGATCGGCACTCCCGCTTCCTTCAGCAGGATCACCGCAGGCAGATCCATGGGCACGCCCGGACTGACCACCGCCAGATCCAGACGGCCGATCAGCTCCCAGGGCAGACGGCCGAGCACAATCTCCGTCTCCATCCCCTCCGGCAGCTTTTCCCTCACCGCTGCTTCGGCAAGCGCATCGTTTCCGTCATAGATTATGGTATGCGCCCCCTGGGCGTTAAGCAGTACAGCCGCACCGATGCCGCTGATGCCCGCGCCGAATACCAGTACTGTTTTTCCTTTTAATTCCATATGTTCTCTCCGTTATTCTGATTAGTCCAGCGCTACCAGCGCAATCAGACACAAAAATGCAGTAACAATGGTAAATACCGTAACAATCCGCGTCTCTGACCAGCCGCACAGCTCAAAATGATGGTGAATCGGCGCCATCTTGAAGAAACGCTTTCCGCCTGTCTTTTTAAAATACGTTACCTGGATCATGACAGAGATCACCTCCACCAGATAAACCAGGCCGACAATCGGGATAAACAGCGGCATTTTCATCATGTACGCCGCTCCCGTAACAAAGCCGCCAAGAGCCAGGGAGCCGGTATCTCCCATAAATACCTTTGCCGGGTGGGCATTAAACATCAGAAAGCCCAGCAGCGCGCCGGTAACCGCGGCGGTTATCGGCTCAATCCCGCCGGCCGTCACCATGGACACCACAGTGAAGAATACGGAGACCATAACCGTCACGCCCGTAGCCAGGCCGTCCAGGCCGTCGGTAAAGTTCACGCCGTTTACCGTACCGATAATCACAATATAGGCCAGGGGTACGGCGGCAATCTTCAGCCAGTCTGCGTTCAGCACCGTGCCGTGCCCGAATGGCACCAGCATCTCCAGGCAGGAATTATCAATCACTACCATGTAGATAATAAAGATTGTGGTAATCACAATCTGGCCCAGCATCTTCTGCTTTGGCTTCAGGCCGTCGGAGCTTTTCAGTACTACCTTCAGGTAATCGTCCAGAAACCCGATCAATCCGAAGCCCAGGGTAAGGAACAGTACCGGGCCGATTCTGGGGTATTTGGCAATAAACAGCAGCGAGGTCACCAGAATACTGATCAGAATAATCAGCCCGCCCATGGTTGGCGTACCGGCTTTTTTCAGATGGGACTGGACGCCCTCTGTCCGCTCTGTGTTTCCGATCTTGAGCTTCGTCAGAAACGGGATAATTATGGGGCTGAGCGCCACGCTGATGGCAAACGCAACAAATAAGGGAACTAACACACTTGCACTGATCATCATTCAACACCTCGTACATTTTTTTCTTTATCGGCCTTAAGATAAAGTATAATTCTTTTCGTTTCATTATTCAACTGTTTTTGTTTCGGGAACCGCCTCCGCGTCTTTTTCTATGCCCAGATAGGGCAGAATATTGGAAAAAATCCGTTTGACCACAGGCGCGGCAATGGTCCCGCCGTAATAGACCCCCTGGGGATCATGGATAATGCACAGGGCGATTACCTGGGGATCGTCGGCCGGGGCAAAGCCGATGAACGAAGAAATGTATTTGTTCGCACTTCTCGGCAGGGTTTCGGAGGTGGCGGTTTTCCCGCCCACGTGAAAGCCCTCCAGATAGGCATTTTTTCCCGAACCATTCTCCACTACCTGCTCCAGCAGATACCGCATGGCGGCTGAGGTTTCCGCTGAAACGATCCCCTCCTGCACCGGATATTCCAGTGTTTTCAGCACATTTCCGTCACGGTCGGCCACCTTCACCCCAAAATGCGGAGTAATCCGGTTTCCTCCGTTGATCAGGGAGCTGACCGTAGTTGCCAGCTGGATCGGCGTGATCTGGAAGGACTGGCCAAAGGAAATGGTGGCCAGCTCCACCTGCCCCACATTCTCCTTCTTGTGCATGATGGTGGCCGCTTCTCCCGGCAGGTCAACGCCGGTTTTGGTATTCAGGCCAAACTGGTTAAAATAGGTAAAGTACCGGTCTACACCCAGACGCAGCCCCACCTCAATGAACACGGGATTGCAGGAATTCATGATTCCCTGGACAAAGGTTTCCCCGCCGTGGCCGCCCACCTTGTGGCAGCGGATCCGCCGATCCTCCACGATCTTAAAGCCCGGGCAGGAAAACTGGTCGTTCAGGCTGACCACGCCCGCCTCCAGTCCGGCGGAGGCCGTGATAATTTTAAATGTGGAGCCCGGCTCATAGGTATCATTCAGACAGCCGTTTCTCCACATCTGGTTTCTGGCATCGCTTTTCTCCTGATCCGTCATGCCTGTCGTATCCATATCCAGGGTAAAGGGATCATTCAGGTCAAACTCAGGCACGTTGGCGCAGGCGTAGATCTCTCCGTTTTGCGGATTCATTACCAGAATAGAGACACGCTCTGCCTGCTTTTGCTCCATCACCTTTTCCGCCTCCTGCTGGACAAAGGTCTGGATGTTGTGATCCAGGCTGATCAGCAGGTCATTGCCGTTAATCGGCTCCAGACGGCTCTCTCCCTCATCCTCCAGCTCAATGCCCCTGGCATCGGTCAGGGTAAGGATTTTTCCCGGGGAACCGCTGAGGATTTCCTCGTACTGCACCTCCAGGCCAATGATCCCCTGGTTGTCGCTGCCGGTAAAGCCCAGCACCTTGCTGGCCAGCTCATGGAAGGGATAGTACCGCTTGTAGTCCTCGTCCACCTTCACGCCCGCCAGATTATACTCCCGTATCCGATCCCCCACTTCCTTGTCCACATTTGTCTTTACCCGCTCGATGGAGGAAACCTTTTCCACCCGCCTGCGCACGGTTTCCTCGTCCATGTCCAGCTCCTTCATCAGCATTTGGATCACCTGCTCCGGCTCCTCAATCTGGCTGTGGATGACCGATATGGTGCAGGCCGTCTTATTATCCGCCAGCACCGTTCCGGGGGCGTCGATGATCCGCCCCCGGGCCGCCTTGATGTCCCTCTCCCGCTCATGCAGATCCGTGGCCAGCTGTTCATAATAGTCGGAGCGGAACAGCATCAGATAGACCAGCCTTCCGCACAGGCCCAGCAGCGCCAGAACGCAGAGAAAAAATACCAGCACCGTCTTTTTCCGGTGAAACGTCCGCAGCTTTTCCATAAAAAACTCCATAAATGCTTTATACCAGTGTATGAAGCAATTTATGGAGTTATGAAGCTTAATCCTCCGCTGCCGTATCGGCTGCGTCCCCCAGCAGGTCCTCTCTGGTAATTCCGTCCCAGATGGTTTCCCGTTTTTCCTCTGAGCTGTCTGCCTCGG
>JAHZHG010000012.1:6150-10930 GCA_019420425.1 Clostridiales bacterium | reverse complement strand
TGCCTCGGGCGGTGTCGCTATGTTGGGATTGTCCGCTTTCGGGTCAATCTCTTCCTCTTTCTGAATGGACTGCTGGTTTCCCCATGCATCCGTCACCATCGTTCCCGACTCATTGACGGTTACGCCCTCCAGCGGTACTCCGTCCTCATTGACAGCTATGCCTTCGTCGTTGATATAGCAGTTATTATACAGATTGCCGTAGGCATCATATGCCTGGAAGGTCTGTTTTGCATCCTTTACCACATCCTCCTCGGTGATTCCCAGGAAGGAGAGCACGCTCGGATCAATCGCCTCGGTAGGATAGATGTTCATGTACGGCAGAATATCGGTTGCCACCTGACGGAAAAGGGTCTGTGTGCACACGCCGTACGTCTGATCCACGATGTTCGGCTGGTCAACAACCACATAGATAACCACCTTTGGATCATTGATCGGTATGCCGCCGATAAAAGAAACCACGTATTTTCCCTCAGCGCGGACTCCGGTCTCCGGATCGATGGTCTCCGCGGTTCCTGTCTTTCCGCCTACCCGGTAGCCCGGCACCTGTGCCCGGCGTCCCGTACCTTCCAATACTGCGGTTTCCAGATAGCCTCTGACCAGCTTGGATACGTCGCTGGATACCGGCTGGCGCAAAAGCAGTCCGTCCATGCTGGTGGCCACACTGCCGTCGTCGTTCTGTACCTGCTTTACCACATGGGGCTGATAGTAGTAGCCGCCGTTGATTACCGCACAGAAGGCCGCAGCCTCCTGGATCATGGTGCTGGTAAAGCCCTGGCCGAATGTACACGTCGCCAGCTCCACCTCGTGCATGCTGTCGCGGGTATGCAGGACACCGGTATTTTCGTTCGGCAGATCAATGCCGGTAAGGCTGCCGAAATTAAACAGCTTCTGGTATTTCAGGAAATTGTCGATTCCCATTTTAAAGCCAATGGCCATCAGCGCGTCGTTACAGGAATTTTTGATCGCATCCTCCAGCGTCTCTGCACCGTGACCTGCGGTATAGTCACAGTTAATCTGGGTATCGGTAACGTATTCGCCGCCGTCGCAGTAAAAATTAGCGGAGTCGGTGATTGCCCCGCATTCCAGGGCCGACGCCACCGTAACCGGCTTGAAGGTGGAACCCAGCTCAAAGGCATTGGACACACAGAAGTTGCCCCATAAGCCATTCAGGGCCTTTACATACTCCTCGCTGTCCATGGCCCGTATTTCTTCCTCCGTATACCAGGAGGTCAGATCCTGAGGCTTGTTCAAATTAAAGGAGGAGTTCGTCCCCATACCCAGAATCTCTCCGTTATTGGGATCCATAACCACCACGCCTATATTTACCGCGCCGTGTCCGTTCAGGTCCTCAGGGCCGTCGGCGTATTCCTCGTCCAGTGCGTCAATGTATTTCTGTACTACCTCCTGGATATTTACATCCAGGGTACTGATCAGCGTTTTTCCGTTTTCCGGCTCAATCACCGTCTTTTTGAACTCCGAATTTTCGTTCAGGTATCCAAACTCCCGGCCGTCCGTGCCGTTTAAGATATCGTCGTAGTACGCCTCCAGGCCGCACACTCCCTGATCAATCGCATTAGAAAAACCGATCACATTGCTGCCCAGGCTGTCCAGCGGATAATCCCGGATATATTCCTCTTCAAACCAGATACCCTGTACATTGGACAGCTCTTCCCGCTGCGCCGTGCTCAGCTCCCGATCCACATCCAGGGAAACATAGTCCTCATACGCCTTTTTTTCTTCCTCGGTGACCTCCTTGCGCAGCACCTGATACCGGCTGTTTTTCGTCTCGTCTGCAGCCAGCAGTGTCCGCACGTCCCCCTCGTCCACGCCCAGCACATTGACCAGTGCGCGGATGGTCGGCTCCACATAATCCTGCTTTCCCCCGATTTCATTGCCGTTTACCATATAGCAGTCCAGCACCAGGTTGTATACCTTTACGCTTCTGGCCAGAAGGACTCCGTTTCTGTCCCGGATTTCGCCTCTGCGGTAGGGGATCGTCCGGCTGTCATAGCTCTCCTGGGAAAGTACCTTTGTTGCATAGGTGTTTCCTTTATCTACTACAATAGATGTAATATAGACCAGCAGTCCAATAAACGCAAGTACAATCAGTCCAAAAATCATGGTAAGCTTGAACTGCATTTTCTTACTGAACCGCCGGTCCCTGTTATTTTTTCTTTTCTTATTTTGTACCACTTGTTCACCTACTCTGCGGGTACGTCGCTGTACTGTCTCACATAGTCGTTCTGGTTGCTGTCATACGTAATAATCTGGCTTTCTGATGCATATACCATTCCCAGCTTGTTCATCGCCAGCTCCTTGATCTTCTGCAAATCTACAGACGAAAGCAGGTTGTCATATGCCGAATCATTTTCCAGCTTCAGATTTGCCAGCTGGCTCTCCAGCGATGTAATCGTCTTTCCATACGCCGTACTCTGTGACTGAAGCTGCAGATAATTTACACAGACCATCACCACTACTACTGCTGCCACCGCCAGAAACAGGACATAGCTGAAATTCAACGGGCCTGCCGTGCGGATCACACGCCTTTGGCTCTTTGCGCGGCGGCGTGCGGGTTCTTCATTTCTTTTTCTGACTGGAACTGCCTGCATCTGACGCGCGGTATTTCCGTCTACGTAGGGGCGCATCTCATAGCTGTGTCCGCGTCCTCCTGCGTACTGACCTCTCTGCTGTCTGTGTTGACCGCCAACCGGCCGTTGTTCCATTCTCCCCATTTTCTTTGTCTCCCGCTTTTCTGCTGTGCTTTGCCTGCTATACTATTATCTTCCGCTCAAAGATCCTCAGCTTTGCGCTCTTGGACCTTGGATTTTCCTCCAGCTCCGGGGCTGACGGAAGAATTGGTTTTTTGGTAATTACCGTGCCCTTGGGTTTTCTGCCGCATACGCAGACGGGAAATTCCTTTGGACAGATACAGGGGTTTTCATTTGTCCTGAATATGTGCTTAACGATCCGGTCCTCCAGGGAATGGAAGGTGATCACACACAGTCGGCCCCCGTCGTTTAAGAGGTCGATCATGGTGTCCAGCGAGTCATTCAGCACCTCCAGCTCCCGGTTCAGCTCGATCCGGATAGCCTGGAACGTTCTTTTGGCTGGGTGCCCGCCTACCGCCCTTGCCTTTGCCGGTATGGCCGCTTTTATTACATGAATTAACTCCCCAGTTGTTTCCAATGTTTTAACTTCCCTAGCATTGACGATGTGACGGGCGATATTCCTTGCGAACCGCTCTTCTCCGTAGTCCCGGAGAATGCGGTAAAGCTCTGCCTCACTGTAGCCGTTCACAATATCCTTCGCCGTCGTGGACTGCCGCTGATCCATACGCATGTCCAGCGGAGCATCCTCTCTGTAGGTAACGCCGCGGTCTGCCGTGTCCAGCTGGTAGGATGAGACCCCCAGATCCAAAAGGACTCCGTCAACAGATGTAACTCCCAGTTTTGCCAGTTCCTGTTTCATCCCGCAGTAATTGCTGCGGATAATCGTAACTTTATCTTTAAACTCCCGCAGGCGCTCCCCGGCTGCCTCAATCGCCGCACCGTCCTGATCAATGCCGATCAGTCTGCCTTTGCTTCCGAGCCTTTTACAGATCTCCAGAGAATGGCCGCCCCCTCCCAGGGTACCGTCCACATAGATCCCGTCCGGTTTTATCCGAAGGCCCTCCATACATTCGTCCAGAAGCACAGATTTATGCTTAAATTCCATACAAACCTCCCCAGCTTATATGCTCAGCCCCAAATCTGTCATCTGCTCCGCAATATCGTCCATGTCGTCATAGGCGTTATTGTCAGACCACTTGTTCTTGTCCCAGATTTCAATACGGTTCAGCATTCCGGCAAGTACAACGTCCTTGTCCAGTCCCGCAAACTCACGCAGAGTCTGGGGAAGCAGGATTCTGCCCTGCTTGTCCAGCTCACACGGAGCGGCACCGGCCACAAAGAAACGGATAAACTGTCTTGCGCCTTTTTGTGTAAGTGGTAAGCTTTTCAATTTTGCCTCGAAGTCCTGCCAGTCGTTTTGGGCGAACACAAACAGGCATCCATCCAGTCCCCGGGTTACAACAAATTCATCGCCTAACTGCTCTCTGAATTTTGCGGGGATGATCAGTCTGCCTTTTGGATCAATCGTATGATTATACTCACCCATAAACATGCGACAACACCTTCTTCCGGGAAGATACGCCCCTTCAGCTAATGTATCTTCCGGGGGAAAAGCTCATCCATGGCGCCACTTTTGCACCACTTTGCAACACTTTCCTCCACTTCTCACCACTTGTACGTCTATAATAGCCCAGATCACCGTAAAAAACAAGGGCTAAATTAAAAAACTTTTCTTCGAAATTGATCATAGAAAGAATCTATGATAAACTGAATACAAACGGCATCTTCGGATATGCCGAAGGACATGGGAGGATCAACGATGAAAAAGAAATTATTTGTGTTGGGCGCTGCAGCTGCCCTCGCCTGTACACCGGTTATTGCAGAAGCCAAAACCGAGGCAGTCAAGACCGGTTCACTGGAAGACGTCAGCTTTATCAGCTCCACTAACCTGTTCAGCAAGAGCAGCAGCTCAGGCTATGGCCTTGTGTCCATGGACGGCACTGCGCTGACCGGGACCATCTATTCGTCATCATATTTCTGGTATAAGGATGGGCTGCTGGTCAACGCAGAGACCGGCGATGAAATCAACTCCATCGGCGCTTTCAGCCAGGATGGCAAAACTGTAATCCCCTTCCAATACGGAGAAATCACCGGGCTCAGCAGCCGCTGGT
>JAHZHG010000012.1:2131-6140 GCA_019420425.1 Clostridiales bacterium | reverse complement strand
CCGCTTCAAACTACGATTTCAAGACGATCAGCTTCAGCAACAGCGATACGTATTATCTGATTACCTCTGTGGATATTTATTATGTAGAAAATGCTGTCGGAAATAAAGTGGGGACACTGACCAGAGATCAGTTTATGGATGCCCTTGCCTACGGAGATTATATCAATATTGAGGACCGCACCACCGGCAAAACAACCACCTACGATAATCAGTTCAATGCAGTAGTCACGGATTTGGACAGCATTTATGATATAACCCTGCCTTATGAGAATATCCAGACCTTCCGTGAAAATGGCCAGACGGGCCTGCAGGATGCGGACGGAAATGTGATTATGTCTCCGGCGTTCCAGTACATCAACGATTTCCGGCGCGGTTATGCCGTAGTATCCACCGGGGACAAGGAAGGACTGATTGACGAACAGGGAAATGTAATTGTCCCTGCCGAATATGAAGATATAAAAACCAGCTACTATTTGCCCGTTGATCCGGAGTACAGTGAATCCGGCTACAATTCCCTCGGATATTTTGCCGTGGTTCAGGATGGCAAGCTGGGCTTTGTGGATGAAACCGGTGCAGTTACCTGCGAACCAAAATATTCCCCGGATATCCTGGAGCTCTACGGAGCTTCGGCAACGTACACCGATATGGAAGGAAATTTCCATATTCTTGCCGCAGACGGAGTGGATACGGTCATCGAGGGATACGATCGGGTTTCTCCGATGTCGTATGGCAGCGGCATGTACTACCAGGTAACGGATTCCGATTACAACCAGGGAATCATCGACTGGCACGGTGAAGAGGTTATTCCCTGTCAGTACGAAGGTGTTGACCTGACCGGTGACGGAACCATGGCCGTGGTTGAGGTGGATTACGACAGCTATGAGTTCTACCAGCTCAACTATATTCCCGATGAGTCTGCACCGGCTGCCGGCGCAGAAGCTGCCCCCGCTGCCGAGTCAGAAGCTGCCGGTGAATCAGAACCTGCTGCTGAATCAGAGCCCGCAGATACCGCTCCTGCCGCTGAATCGGAGCCTGCGGATACCGCTGAAACTGCTCCTGCCACCGAATCAGAGCCTGCGGATACCGCTGAAACTGCTCCTGCCGCTGAATCAGAGCCTGCGGGTACCGCTCCTGCCGCCGACAATTCCGCGGCCATCGCCCTGATAGACAGCGCAATCACCCTGCTGAACACGGACGCTGCGGCAAATGCCGCATCCGCCTCCACGCTTCTTCAAAATGCCGCAGGGCTTCTTGCCGCAGACGCACCGGCTGTTTCCCTGCTGAACAGTGCAGTAACCCTGCTGGGAACAGAAGGAACCGATCCTTCAGCAGTGCTGACGCTGCTGGAAAGCGCAAAGGGAATGCTTTAACCCGCAAACCAAAGGGGATGGCCGAAGCCATCCCCTTTATTCAACTTTATTCAACGCGGAAACCATCCTTTTCTTTTGTGCGCCAGGGTTACTTGCAGAGCTCCAGATATTCCTCCATCAGGCGGTCAACCACCCGGCTCTGCCTGTATGCGTCTTCGCCAATTCCCTTGGCTGCCAGCGCATTTAATTTTACCCGTTCTTCTTCAATCCTGATCCTCAGTGCTTCTTTTTTGGTCATTCTTTTCGTCCTCCGTTTCTTCCAACGGCCTTCCCGCCGTTTTCCTCGACATCAACACAAGCGCAATTCCTGCCGCCACAACCAGCAGGGCTGAGAGCAGCTGGGAAACCGGGACCGTACTTCCCGGCAGCAAAAGCTGGTCGGTGCGCAGGCCTTCAATCCAAACCCTGCCCAGTCCGTAGCCCAAAAGATAAAGGAAAAAGACTTCTCCGTGAAATCGTTTTTGTTTCCTGCATATAATAAACAGCATGATCAGCAGTACACCCAGATTCCACAGGGACTCGTACAGAAAGGTGGGATGCACCTGGATGTAGTCGATCCCGTTGATTGTCTGCACGTGATCCAGCATCTCCTCTGTCACTTCCGACGCCCGAACTGCGTCCATCGGAAGCTGCATGGCCAAAAGCCCGTCCGTATATCCGCCGAAGGCCTCACGGTTGAAAAAATTGCCCCAGCGGCCGATAATCTGGCCCAGGATCAGGCCGCAGGCCGCGGTATCCATCAGGCAGAGGGCGTTCTTTTTTCTCACCCTGGCAAATACCAGGACAGTCAGCACCCCGCCGATTATTCCTCCGTAGATGGCCAGGCCTCCGCCGCGGACATCCAGAATCTCCGCGGGGTGGGCGCCGTAGTAATCCCAGCGGAAAACCACATAATAAATCCGCGCGCATACTAGGGATACCAGTATGGCAATCAGGCCCAGATCAAAATAGTCGTCCGGATTCTGCCGGGTGCGCTTTCCCACAGCCATGGCCAGCCCCAGCCCGCAGAGCATGGAAAGCGCCATCGTTATCCCGTAGTACGCGATCTCAAAGCCAAATACGGATACGGACTTTCCCACATGCTCCAGCACAATTCCCAGATGGGGAAATCTGATCGACATCGTCATTTCCATTCCTCCCAACTCTGCTGCCTCTTGTCTGTCAAACGATTATACATTGAAGCGGAACAGAATAACGTCCCCGTCCTTTACTACATAATCCTTACCTTCCAGCCGCACCAGACCCTTTTCCTTAGCAGCCGCATATGACCGGCAGTCCAGCAGGTCCTGATAATTCACTACCTCTGCCCGGATAAAACCGCGTTCAAAATCACTATGGATCTTTCCCGCCGCCTGGGGAGCCTTCGTGCCCTTTGTAATTGTCCAGGCTCTCGTCTCTGTCTCTCCGGCAGTCAGATAGCTCAGCAGGCCCAGCAGATTGTAGCTTGCCTTAATCAGTTTTTCCAGACCGGACTCTTTTAATCCCAGATCCTCCAGGAACATGGCCTTTTCGTCGTCGTCCAGCTCTGCGATCTCCTGCTCGATCTGTGCGCAGATCACAAATACTTCACTGTTTGACTCCTTCGCCAGCTCTCTGACTTTAGCCACATGGGGATTGGAAGCTCCGTCATCGGCCAGGTCGTTTTCCTTTACGTTCGCCGCAAAGATCACCGGTTTTGCCGTCAGCAGATTGTAGGAGGCCAGCCATTCCTTTTCCTCCTCGTCATCCGTGGTAAAGCCGATGGCCAGCTTTCCGTCCTCCAGCCATGCCTTGATCCGCTGCAAAAGCTCCAGCTCCTTGGCCTGGGTTTTGTCGTTCCTGGCTGCCCTGGCAGTTTTGGAAATCCGGCGCTCCAGAATCTCCAGATCGGAAAAGATCAGCTCCAGGTTGATCGTCTCAATGTCACGGGCCGGATCCACAGAGCCGTCCACATGAATGACATTCGTATCCTCAAAGCAGCGGACCACATGCACGATGGCATCCACCTCGCGGATATTGGCCAAAAACTGGTTGCCCAGCCCCTCGCCTTTGGACGCCCCCTTTACCAGGCCGGCAATGTCCACGAACTCAATCACTGCCGGGGTGACCTTCGCGGAATGATACAGCTCTGCCAGAAGCTTCAGCCGCTCGTCCGGCACAGGCACAACGCCCACATTCGGGTCTATGGTGCAGAACGGATAGTTTGCAGATTCCGCTCCCGCCCTGGTCAGTGAGTTAAACAGCGTGCTCTTTCCTACATTCGGTAAACCAACGATTCCCAGTTTCATGGTTTTCTTCCTTTCTTCTATCTTTTTCCCACTAATTTTCTCTTTTCTTTCAGCAAAACACAGTTTATCACAGAAACTGACAAAAAAGCAAGTATACGGCCCCTGGAATTGATCGACATAATTCGCCTTTTGCTCAGTCTCTGGTCTCCGCCACAATCAGGATTCCCTGTGCAAATTCCACCTTTGCTTCTGCATCCTGTATCTCGTTGCTGATCCCCAGGCTTCCCGCCGCCCGCAGGGTCGCTCCGTTCAGCGGGTATTTAAAGCCGGTCAGCGTCACCGGATACACCTCCGGCGTAAAGGGGATCAGCGAAATAAATTTGCCGTATTGTTTTTCTTTTTCCAGGGAAAATCCCTTATTTTTCAAATAAA
>JAHZHG010000012.1:0-2097 GCA_019420425.1 Clostridiales bacterium | reverse complement strand
TCCGGTTGTGCGTATCCAGGATTTCGCACTCCGCTCCCCGTTCCAGCGGCAGCATCATCACCTGGATATTCCCCAGGACATGATCCAGCCTGCTTCCCGTTGCCCCCAGCAGGATAATCCGGGTGCTGCCCAGGCTCAGGGCCAGCTCCACGGCAATCTGGGTATCGGTCAGATCCTTTTCCGGCTGAAATTCCCGCATCTCAATTGACGGATTTTGTCGATAAGTTTTTCGGATTTCTTCACCCGCCGAGTCGAAATCTCCCACCACATGGGTCGGCATGATTCCCTGGTTCAGTAAAAAGCCCGCTCCCCTGTCGGCGCCGATCAGCACGTCCCACCGGGTTCTCTGCAAAAAATCGAGGGCAAAATCCGTATCGATATTGCCCCCGCTGACAATGACTGCCAGAATCTCCTTATTCATGCTTCATCATCTCCAAAAACGCCTTTACATTTTCCTCTGCATTTCCGCTAAAGACGGCCGAACCGGCCACAATTACATTTGCCCCTGCCTCCAGCACTGCCGGCAGAGTCTCCCGGTTGATCCCGCCGTCCACCTCAATATCCGTCTGCAGCCCTCTTTCGTCCAGCATACGGCGGAGCGCACGGATCTTTCCGGTCATTGGCTCGATATACGTCTGCCCCCCAAAGCCCGGGTTTACGGTCATCAGCAGCACCATATCCGTCAGCTCCAGCACATAATCCAGCGCGCACAGCGGGGTAGCCGGATTTAAGGCCACACCCGCTTTCATTCCTGCTTTGCGGATGCTGCGCAGGACCTGATCCAGATGCACGCACGCTTCCGCATGGACGGTCAGGATGTCCGCGCCGCTTTTTGCGAAGTCCTTTACATACCGTTCCGGGGCCTGTATCATCAGATGCACGTCAAAAACCTTATCCGTTTCCTTGCGCAGGCTTTTGATTACCGGAATGCCCATCGTAATATTCGGCACATACATCCCGTCCATTACATCAATATGAATATACTGGGCTCCTGCCCGATCTACGCACCGCACTTCTTCTCCAAGCCTTGCAAAATCTGCCGATAAAATCGACGGCGAAAGAATATTCATAATCAGTACCTCCTGTTTTCCTTTAGTTCATCTACCAGTATTTGATAGCTCTCGTACCGCGCAGGGTGGATCTTTCCCTCAGCCAGGGCACGCTTTACCCCGCAGTCCGGCTCATGGATATGCATACAGCCCTGGAACCTGCACTCCGGCTCATAGGGCAGAAACTCCCGGTAATACTCCCTCAGCTCTTCCTTATCCATATCCTGAAGATAAAACGAGCTAAAGCCCGGCGTATCCATCAGATACGTCCCATCCTTCACGCATACCAGCTGGGCATGGCGCGTCGTCTGTTTACCCCTGCCGATTTTCCGGCTGACGGCCCCGACCTCCATATCCGCCTCCGGCTGCATCCGGTTAGTCATGGAGGATTTGCCGACGCCGGAGGGCCCGGCCACAACCGTTGTCCGGTTTTCCAGATAGCGCCTAAGCTCCTCCATGCCCTCTCCGGTGACCGTGCTGGCAAAAAAGACAGGGCAGCCGCAGTTTTCATAAATTCCGGCCAGCTGCTCCAGCCGCTCCCTGCCGGCCAGATCCGTTTTGTTGAAGCAGACCGCAGCAGGAATCCCCTCCCTTGCCATAGAGATCAGAAAGCGGTCCAACAGGTTCAGGTTCGGCTCCGGACTGGCTGCGGCAAAAATCACCAGCGCCTGATCCACATTTGCCGATGCCGGACGGATCAGCTGGTTTTTCCGCGGAAGGATAAGCTGCAGACTGCCTTCCTTTTCCTGCTCGTCCAGCACCGCGATCTCCACGTCGTCTCCGACCAGCGGCTTTATGCCCTCCTTGCGGAAAATCCCCTTTGCCTTACATGCATAGACCCCGGCTCCGGGCACATGGACATAATAAAACCCGGCGATTCCTTTGATTATCTTTCCCTTCATTCCTCCACCTGTTTAAATGTAACTTCATATTTGACCTTGGTGCTGTACTCCTCTGATGCCGGATCCATCAGGTAGACATAAACCACTCCCGTTTCCACTCCCGGCGTTCCCGTCAGATCCAGCGTGTAAGGGAATGACGTATAGCC
>JAHZHG010000119.1:7533-7824 GCA_019420425.1 Clostridiales bacterium | reverse complement strand
AGTCATTGTAATAGTATAGCACAGGGAGAAGCACTTGACCAGTCTTTTTTTCCGGATTTCCTGCATTTATTCCGTCCAGATGATGGATTTTCCGATTTTGTCTGCGGCTTCCTTTCCCTGCAGCCGCTCGATTAACGCCAGGGCAAAGGGGATAGCCGTTCCCATGCCGCGGCTCGTAATCAGCTGACCGGATACCGCTACCGGCTCCATCGTTACCGTGGCTCCCTCCAGAGCATCCTCAAAGCCCGGATAGCAGGCTGCCTTTTCTCCCGCCAGCAGTCCCAGCTTTCC
>JAHZHG010000119.1:0-7523 GCA_019420425.1 Clostridiales bacterium | reverse complement strand
GGCGCAGATGGCGGCTACCGTCTTTCCTTCCTGCTTTGCCGCCTTTAACAGCGCGCATAAGCCGGCATGAGCGCCCAGATAGCGGGTTCCCGGCATTCCGCCCGGAAGGACAAGCATCGACGCATCGGAAAAGTCTGTATCCGCAAAACGGGTGTCTGCCTGCAGTTTTATCTGGTGACTGCCGGTAACCTCCAGGCTGTCGCTGATGGAAACCGTCACGCAGGCTTCACCGGCACGGCGCAGCAAGTCCACGACGGTTAAGCCTTCGATTTCTTCGAATCCGTCGGCCAAAAAAACGTATATTTTACTCATTGGTTCTTCCTCCATTCATTTACTGAAGCTACGCCTATTTTAGCAAAAAGACGCACAGCTTTCCACTGGTTTATGATTTCTTTTTTAAAATTTAAGAGTATCTATATAAATATGCTCCTGATATAGGAAAAGAAATGATTGTCCGGAGTGAGTTCATCTCGCCCTCACCCGGACCGCATATGCCAGCTGCGTCTGAAAAGATTTCTGAGTCGAAAAAGATATGTACCAGACTACTCCCTCGGGAAAGCGGCGACTATCTGTTCATAAACGGACTGGAGTGCTTCCTCCATTCCCTCAAAGCAGTGATCCTTTAACATCTGCTCCACCCGGTCAGCCTTTTTCCTTTCCCTGCGGACCGCCGCTTCCCCTGCCATACGCATCAAAATGTTGCTGCTTCGTCTGCATTTCATACCAAATTCGAGATTGTTCATGATGATTCCTCCTGTTGTATAGATTTATTCCGTTTCCCTGCTCTCTCCTGCGTATCCCTATTTAGCAACGTTTTGTTGCTTTTTGCCGTTTTTTGTATTCATTCTGTTGCTCTTGCAGATATTTATTCAATTAATTGCTATAATGTTCTCAACACATAAGAAAGGAGGTAACATTATGGCAAAATCTGTCTTGGCCCCACATCTGCGGGCACTCCGTGAAGCCGGGGACTTCACCCAGGCCGATGTCAGCAAGCTGTTAAATATCCAACGACAGACCTACTGCAATTATGAAAATGATTCGCGCACGCCATCTATAGAAACAATCATTGATCTGGCCGATTTTTTTCATGTCTCTATAGATGAACTCGTCCGCGAACATGACATTGCAGCGCCGCCGGCACCGGATACCGTATCTGTGTTGGAATCCTGTCCCGCTCTTTTCCCTCATGAGCAGGCTCTTATTGCGGAGTTCCGTATGCTTTCTCCCGCAATACAAAAAGAGATCCTGGATTTCGTTCACTTTAAACGGCATCTGATTTCCTGTGTGAATACCTAAAATAATTTGCATTTGCACAGTACACATTTACATTATATACTGGTTTTATCGTTTTAGCAATCCATGTCATTGCAATTGCATGTACACAATTTGTTTCGTTTTCTCCTCTCTCGGGATACACTATATAGAGAGAAGGAGGCAGACAATATGAGCGCTAAACACGAAGACCTGTATCGCCAGCTCGGACTTACCATCGCTTATTACCGCAAGCTCAAACATCTCACCCAGCTCCAATTAGCTGAACGGGTAAATATCAGTCGTACACATATCAGCAATCTGGAAGCTCCCGGAGTAGTCACCGCAGTCTCTCTGGAAGTGCTCTTTGATATCGCTGACGCCCTGGATATTCCCGTTGCCTGGCTTTTTGAAGTAAAGAAAAAGAACGATGGAGAAGAAAAGTAGGAAGGAGCGTCCCCTTTATATATATGTATGCCTGTGTACGGCAAATTATTCCAGATTTTTTCTTTTTTTGCGCAGAAACAGAGAGTGCAGTCTCTATGGCCGGCACTCTCTGTTTTTTGTATTTTCAAACAGAAACTGCAGCTGCGATAGCAGCGGCTTCCTTAACTTACCCCCTTCATGGTCAGCGCAATCCGCTTCTTCTGCAGGTCTACGCTGAGCACCTTTACTTCCACAATGTCGCCAACGCTTACCACCTCCAGCGGATGCTTGACAAACGTTTTGCTGCTCAGCTGAGAGATGTGCACGAGGCCGTCCTGATGAACGCCAATATCCACGAATGCGCCAAAATCAATCACATTGCGCACGGTTCCTTTCAGCACCATCCCCGGCTTTAGGTCCTTCATCTCCAGTACGTCGCTGCGCAGAATGGGACGGGGCATCTCGTCTCTGGGATCCCTGCCCGGCTTTTCCAGCTCGGCTACAATATCCCGCAGGGTAGGCTCACCGATCTCCAGCTCCGCGGCCAGCTTTTTATAATCCCGAATCTTCTTCCGTATTCCTGCCAGTCCGCCCCCGGCGATGTCCTCCGGCGCATAGCCCAGCTTTTCCAGCAGCCGTTTGGCCGCCTCATAGCTTTCGGGATGGACACTGGTGGCATCCAGCGGATTTTCACCGCCCGGGATCCGCATAAAGCCTGCGCATTGCTCATAAGCCTTCGGCCCCAGCTTGGGCACCTTCAGCAGCTGCCTGCGGTTAACAAACCGGCCGTTTTCCTCCCGGTAGGCCACTATGTTCTTCGCAATTCCCTTGGAAATACCGGAAACGTACTCCATCAAAGAGGCGGAGGCCGTGTTCAGATCCACACCCACCTTGTTTACGCTGTCCTCCACCACTCCGCCGAGGGCCTCGCCCAGCTTCTTCTGATTCATATCATGCTGGTACTGTCCCACGCCGATGGACTTTGGATCAATCTTTACCAGCTCTGCCAGGGGATCCTGCAGACGGCGGGCAATGGAAACAGCGCTCCGCTGGCCCACATCAAACTCCGGGAACTCCTCGGTGGCCAGCTGGCTGGCCGAATATACGGAGGCCCCCGCCTCGTTGACGATCACGTACTGCACCTTCTCCGGGATTTCCTTAAACAGCTCCACAATGACCTGCTCAGATTCCCGGGAGGCTGTGCCGTTGCCCACGGAAAACAGGGTGACGTTGTATTTCCGGATCAGCTTTTTCAGCGTTTCCTTAGCTGCGCGGATTTTTGTCTCATTGGTCGGGGCGGTGGGATAGATGATGGTCGTATCCAGTACCTTCCCGGTGGGATCTACCACAGCCAGCTTGCAGCCTGTCCGGAATGCCGGATCCCAGCCCAGCACCACCTGCCCGGCGATGGGCGGCTGCAGAAGCAGCTGCTCCAGGTTTTTGCCGAACACGGCAATGGCTCCGTCCTCTGCTTTTTCGGTCAGCTCATTGCGGATTTCCCGCTCGATGGCAGGGGCAATCAGGCGGCTGTAGCTGTCTGCCACCGTCTCCTTTAACACCGGCGTTGTATAGGGATTATCCCGCAGAATCGTCCGTTTCTCCAGCCAGCCCAGGATTCTCTCCTCCGGAGCCTCGATCTTTACCGTCAGGAACTTTTCCTTCTCTCCCCGGTTAATCGCCAGCACCCGATGACCGGCCACCTTGCTCACCGGCTCCTCGTACGCATAATAGTTCTCGTAAACCGACTGGGCCTTTTCATCCTTTGCCGCAGATACCAGACGGCCCTCCTGCATGGTCATCCGGCGGATCTCCTTGCGGTAGTCCGCATTGTCAGAAATTGTCTCGGCGATGATATCCATTGCACCGGCAATTGCCTCCTGAACGGAGGCTACCCCCTTTTCTTCGGAAACAAAAGCCTCTGCCTCTTCCTCCAGCGGGGTTTTTACCAGCTGCAGGGTAATGAGGGAAGCCAGCGGCTCCAGCCCCTTTTCCCTGGCAATGGTCGCTCTGGTTCTGCGCTTCGGACGGTAAGGCCGGTATAAGTCCTCCACGGCAACCAGGGTCACCGCCTCCTCAATCTGCTTTTTCAGATCGGGTGTAAGCTTGCCCTGCTCCTCAATCGTCGCCAGTACGGCAGCCTTCCTCTCCTCCAGGCTGCGCAGATAGTTCAGACGCTCATAAAGCTTTCTGAGCACCTCGTCATTTAAAGAACCCGTCACTTCCTTGCGGTAACGGGAGATAAACGGAATCGTGTTTCCCTCGTCAATCAGATTCACTGCGGCCTCCACCTGCCACGGCTTAACCGCCAGTTCCTCTGCCAGCTGCTTTGTAATATCCATATAAACCTCCTGTGCTGTATGCAGCGCGATAATTCCTGGACATTATAGCATAAGGACGGATTTGGAGCAAGTTGAGACGTAAAACCGCTGAAGGTTGATTTTCCTCTATTCCCATGATAAAATGACAAGATAATCAGAAATTTTTGATAGAGAAAGGACGTTTTCTATGGACTATTATGATCCGTATTCCTCCGATTTCGGGCCGGATCAGCAGGGGATATGGAGTGAGCGGGAGCGCAGCCGCAACCGGTTTGCCTCGGCGGCCATCGCTCTGGGGATTCTCTCCTGCTGCCTTAGCCTGATCTTTTACCTGTCCATCCCGATGGGCGCACTGGCGATTATTATGGCGCTCTTGTCGAAAGGCGGGAAACGCCGGATGACTTCACGGGCCAGGTTCGCGGTGGGCGCCGGGGCGATGGGGATGATTTTTTCTCTGATCATTACGGTTTACTCCGTGTATACGGTGATGAACGACCCGTTTTACCGAAGCTATGTGGAGCAGTATTTAAACTATATTTCCGGAACGTTTGATCCCGCCGACCCTGACGGCGGCTACCAGAGCCTTGACGAACTGCTGAATCCCTTTTCTGTTCCGGAGGAAAAGGTGGTCGAGCCTGCTCCGGTGCTGCCGGACGGCAGCGTCTGAGCAAGGATATTTCTACTTACCAATGGAGGTACATTATGCGGGACTATTCTGCATCGTTAAAATCGACAGCCAGGAACCGCCTGCTGGGCCGGTTTCCCCGGCTGATGTGCGCTTTTCTGCTGGTTGGGCTGGTATCCTACGCGGCCAACCGCCTGCTGAATCTGGTCTTTCCGGCTTATCTGAACAGTCCCGGCGTCCAGATTCCCTATTATGTCAGCCAGATCATCGTCTTTCTGCTTCTTTCCGTACTGAGTGCCGGGATGAACCGGCTTTTTCTTAATCTCTGCCGGAATCAGGACTATCCGCTGACCGATCTGTTCTTTGGCTTTTCCTCCCATCCGGATCGGATTATCGTCGCAAATCTGCTGATTCTGCTGATTGCTGCGGCCTGTATGCTCCCATTTGTCGGATGCATGACTGCTTATGTACAAACCGGCAGTACCTTCTGGCTGGTTCCGGCAGTGGCCGCCGGGCTCGGGGGAATTGCCGCGGATATCTACTTTATGCTGTGCTACGCGCTGATCGGATATCTCTATGCAGATAATCCAGAGAAAGACGCACTTTCCCTGCTAAGGGAAAGCCGGGGGCTTATGCGCGGCAATAAAGGCAGACTGCTTTATCTGTATCTCAGCTTTATCGGGCTGCTTCTGCTGGGACTGCTTTCTCTGGGAATCGGGCTGCTTTGGATCTGCCCTTATCTCTATACGGTGCTTGCTTATTTTTATCTGGATATTATCCATGAGCCTGCCGACACACAGGGATCACAGGGGGCACATAGAATTTAGATTTCACGTCATATAGGGGAAAAGCCTATCTTTCTATACGAGAGGGGAATAAAAAGACAAAATGTTTCTGCCATTATATAATGAAAATAAATGAATTTGGGTTCGTGAATAAACGTGAACGGTCGGCTGCCGGGGCAGCCGACATTAGAATTGAATAAGACTATTCTACAGTTGATATTTCTGATACCATTGTTCCAGCAACTCCTCGTTTCCCAATATCTGGAGCAGCTGTTCGCTTTCACCGTCCTGATTTAGCCGGATAACCAGGCGTCTAAGTCTGTCTCTTTCCCTTTCTCCTGCCTCTTGAATCAAATCTCCTACTGTCATATACCTTTCCTCCAATTCTCTGCTTTTCTTTAATGCCCGGATTCTTTCATGGAACTCTCTCAGCCAAGGATCTCCATTTTCTTTTACATACTGGTCGCTGCTGTTTTCCACATAGTGTAGAAAATTTATCAGTGACTTCGATACTCCCTGCGGGTTTTCCCCTTTCGTATTCAGAAAAATCCGGGTTGCTCCATCGCGCAGTGCAAGCTCCTTCTCCAGACATTTTGTCTCAAATGTGTAGCGGTACAACCCTTTGCTGAATGGATCAAATGTGCAGATGAAGATCACATAGCTGTTCCTCAGCATATTGAATGCTTCGCCGGGCTTCAGCGCGGCAGTGTCCATTTTAGCCAGATGAAACCGGCTGCGTTTGGCCAGGCTGCCTTTGTCCCAGTTTTCCATTTCCAGGTTATAGCCCGTCTGCTCTTTGTCTTCGGCAAAAACGTCCAGACGGATGCTGCGCAGATTCGGTATATAGAATAAGCTGCGCTCCGTCTGTGCCTGAACACCGGAAACCTTCTTTTCCAATACCTGCTCCAGCAGCAGCCGACAGGTATCCGGATTCTCCATGGCAACGGCGAAGAGAAATGCATCGCTTAAATTTAATTCTGCAAAGTTTTTCTTTGCCATAATCCTCCTTTAGTCTATGGCATCGAAAACATTTTGTCTGGTTTTATTATAAATGCAGGATCGGCCGCAGTCAAGATGTGATACAAAATGTTGCTTTCCATTTTGTTTATCCATTAGCCCTAAAGTTCCAGGAAGCTTTCCTTGTATCTCCAGGAACAGTGCCCGCAGGTGACGCACCTGCCCTTAAGCACTTCCCGGCGAAAGGCGTCGGCGCGCGCGTTTGTGAACAGCCGGGCAACGGGGGTTTCCCGGACGGAGCCGCAGCTGAAATCGGTGAAATCGGTGCAGAAAGAGGTCTGACCGTTCCAGGTGATGTGCAGATGGCGGAAGGGAGAACGGCAGAAGGGCTGCGCCCTGGCGGGCAGGTGTGGCAAATACGTCAGGGTATACGGCAGGCTCAGCCCGTGCAGCTTCGCCTGGCAGCTTTCCCGAAGCCGGCTGCGCTCCCGGGTATCCTCTTCCGTACCCAGCCAGGCGCCGATCTTTGCAGCCTCCGCTTGGAAGCTGCTCTTCATCCATTCCCGGTACTGCCGCACCTCCCCCGGTTCCAGAAAAATCCGTTCCTGCAGGATCACCTCGTCCGGCTCCAACGCCGAAAAGGCCTCCAGAATCTCTGGAAGCCGTTCTGCGACTGCCGGGGTCAGTACGGTCATGATTACTCGTTTGGGGCCGTTTTCTTTCAGCAGGCGCAGGTTTTCCGCGGCTTTGCGGTATACGCCGCGGCCACGGATTTCATCGTGCAGTTCTTCGTCGCCGTCAATCGACAGATACAGCTTTTCAAAGGAGCTGCGGATCAGCTCCGCATCCCTCTCCAGCAGCGTCCCGTTCGTGACCATGCCCAGGCGATAGCCGGAAGCGGCCAGCCGGCGCACCACCGGGACAAAGGCCGGGGACAGGGCGGCTTCGCCGCCCCAGATCATCACCGAGGGACGACAGCCGCTTTCCCTGGCATATTCGTCCAGCTGATCAATGACTCCCAGCCATTCGTCCACGGTCAGCTCTTTGCAGGCCTTTGCGCTGTCCCAGCTCGTCTTTCGCTGGCCACAGAACCAACAGTTCAGATTGCACCGCCTGGTCAGCTGCAGATGCACCATCTCCAGACGAAGAGACGGCATT
>JAHZHG010000118.1:5703-7839 GCA_019420425.1 Clostridiales bacterium | reverse complement strand
GCGGATAACGAATTTCACCTCTCGCGTAATCTCATCCCGCAACACAGGATGCGGCACAACCTCCACCTCTACGCTCTCATCGAAATGCGCCAGAAACTCCTTTTCCCTCGACGGGCTGACCTCAGCGGTCGCCTGGGAATAGATGATCTTTTCCACGGAGAAGTGCTTCAGCACCTCCTCCAGCACCTGAATCACCGTGGGCATATTTACCGCCAGGGAAAGATCGATCACCTTCGTTGTATTCGGGACAGCCAGCCCGGCATCGACGATCATCATTTTGTCTGTATGTCCCATTTTTGCCATTTCCGCGGCAATTTCCCGGTTTAAAATCCCTGTTTCTGTCATCGCTTCCTCCTATTTGCGCTCATAGCAGGCCATCAGCAGCTCGTACATCTCATCGATTGTGGCAACCCGCGGGTTATTCAGATAGTCGCCCAGCACCTGGCCGCAGTCGGCGATCTCCCGGATATCCTCTTTTGTCACCTTCAGATCTTTAAACCCGATCCACAGGTTGATCTTTTTCAGGAAATCATCGATTGCTTCGCAGGCCTTCTCGGCTGCTGTCTCATCGTTTTCCTGGCACAGCGCCGGGTTGAAGATTCTGCCCACCTTTGCGAATTTCTCCACGGCTGACGGGTAGGTATACCGCGTAAACTCCGGATAAATCGCAGCCAGGGCCTGTCCATGGGTGACATGCGGGCAATGGCCTCCTACCTGCATACCCAGTCCATGGGGAAGGGTAACGCCCGCATTGGAGTTGGTAAATCCGCCCAGGGTATCTGCCCACGCCATTTTGGAACGTGCCTCCATATCGCTGCCGTCGGCCAGCGCCTTGGGCAGATACTCCGCAATAATCTGGATGGCATCCAGAGCCATAATCTCCACCAGCGGGTTGGTGTTTACGGACAGATATGCTTCAAAGTTATGGCAGAACGCGTCAAAACCGGTCTGAGCCGTAACGGATTTCGGCATGGTCGCCGTTGCTTCCGGATCGACAATCGCTACCTTGGCAAAGATATTCTTGTGCCAGATCGCAGATTTATCCTTGTTTGCCGTCTTGGTAATTACCGCACACTGGGTTACCTGAGAGCCTGTCCCTGCCGTAGTGCTGATGGCAATGATCGGCAGAGTTTTGTCCGTCGGGCCGTCCGTATGGCAGTTATAATCCCATGCGGTTCCCGGATGCGTTGCCTCAACGGCGATTGCCTTTGCCGTATCCATGGAGGAGCCCCCGCCTACGCCGATTACTACCTCAGCCTGAAATTCCTTTGCAATGTCGGCGCCCGCCGTTACTACATCCGTGGTGGGATTGGGGATTACTCCGTCAAACTGGGCTACCTCCAGGCCGCCCTTTTCCAGTAAATCTTTAATTCTGGCAAACAGCGGAGCAACGGGAGATTTCATGCTCTCTGTTACCAGCAGTGCCTTTTTGCCGTATCTGCCTGCAATTTCCGCTACTTCGTTGATTCTTCCGCAGCCAAATACAATTTCTGTCGGTGAAAAGTGATTGAATGATTTCATGAATTGTCTCTCCTTTATGATTATAATGGGGAAGAAGCCTGCCGCCTCTTCCCCGCTCTTTTGTTACTCTGTTACGTAGTAATCGTCAACCGTATCTGCCGTTACAATGGTTACGCCGGTGTCCACGAATCCGGGAAGATCGGAGTCGGTCAGCTCGTGTACTTCACTGTAAAGGAACATCTGTGACCAGAAGCCCATGTTGTACTGTCCCTGTGCTACGGTAGCTTCGATATCGCCGCTCTTGATCATATCCAGCACGGTTTTGTCTACGTCGAAGGCCAGCACGTGAATGCCTTCGATGCCGCTCTCATTTACTGCGGTCGGGCCGGCAGTGCCTGCAACGCCGTCTACACAGAACACCCCAACAATGTCGTCATTTGCCTGAAGGGCTGCTGCCATGTTATCGGTAGCTGTGCTGGTGTCACCTGCATCGTTTACTTCTACAAAGGTTACATCCGGGGCATTTTCTGCGCACCAGTTCTTGAAACCGGTTACGCGGGATTCGGAGTTTTCTGCGCCTACGGTATATAATACGGCAATTTTTCCGCTGTTTCCGCATAACGGAACGAGATATTCGGCTGCCTTTGCACCGGCTTCCTCGTTACCGGTTGACAG
>JAHZHG010000118.1:0-5682 GCA_019420425.1 Clostridiales bacterium | reverse complement strand
ACCTTGATGCCGGAATCAATCGCCGAGTTGATGGTGTCTGCCAGTGCGGTGGAATTTACACAGGTTACGGCGATACCTGCCGGATCCATAGCGATCACCTGCTCCAGTACAGCTACCTGTCCTGCCACGTCTGCATCCGTCTGTCCGGTATACTTTGCCGTAACACCGAGCAGATTTGCCGCATCCTCCATGCCCTTGAAGCAGGTTTTCCAGTAATCAATACCGGAAAGGAAGCTTACCATGTAATATTCCTCGGAAGAATCTCCCTGCAGAGACGCTGCCTGAGTGGTCAGCACGCTTCCGCTGAGTGCTCCAACTGCAACTGCCGTGGTTAACAATACGCTCATCAGTTTTCTTTTCATACCTTTTTCCTCCAATACCTTTAAGAATAATAATTTGATGTGTTATATATTCATGGGGATCGTACGCATCCCCGGTGAATCAAATGAAATACGCCTTATTTTTTGCCCAGAAGCCTCTGCAGCATGCTGGGACGTCCCGACTGCTTGTGGCTGACATAGTCCAGGGTAACTGCTCCTACCAGAATTGCGCCCTGTACAAAGTCCTGCCAGTATACGGAAATGTTCAGCATAACCATAGCGGAATTGACTACCTTCAACAGTACAATCCCAAGGAAGGTGCCCAGGATGCTTCCCACACCGCCGGTAAATGAGGTTCCGCCGATTACCGCTGCGGAGATCGCCGTGGTTTCTGCTCCCACGCTCAGCTCCGGGGTTGCCACGTTAAACCGCCCCAGGCTCAGGATACCGGCTGCCGTGGATAAAAGGGCAATAATGACATATACCCAGATTTTTACCTTATCCACATTGATCGCAGAGAGCTTTGCCGCGTTCTCGTTGCTGCCCACATAGAAGATGCTCCGGCATACATTCGACCGTTTCAGCAGAATATGGGCAATCACGGCCACGATAACAAAGATGATAAACAGCATCGGAATACCTGCAACCGTTCCGGTAGCCAGAAAACGGAAGGCATCCGGCAGATACCCGGAAAGGGAAAGGGGAGAACCTTCCGTCAGGATATAGGCAACTCCTCTGGAAAGCCCCTGCATACCCAGGGTGACAATGAAGGGCGGCAGCCCTACCTTGCTGACCATCACACCGTTAAACAGGCCCACAAATACGCCCGCCAGAATAGCAATCAGACAAGCGACCCAGATATTCCAGCCATGCAGGCAGAGGTATCCGGAGATTACGCAGCTCATTGCCGCCACACCGCCGACGCTCAGCTCGATTCCGCCCAGAATCAGTGCGATACACAGGCCGATCGCCATAAGGCCATCCGTAGAAACAGAAATCATAATGCTTTTCAGATTGTTATAGTTCAAAAACTTGGGCTGTATAAGCTGCACCAGCAAAATGGCAATGATCGTGATTACAAATACGCCTGCTTCCCGCTGTGCAAAAAACCGTTTCAAAAAATTATCCTTTTTCATCGTATCCTTCTCCTTTACCCTGTTACTGTTCACCGGATGCCAAACGCATAATGTTTTCTTCTGTTGCCAGCTCCTCGCCGCTGACCTCGCCTGCCAGTGTTCCCTCATGCACCACAATAATCCGGTCGCTGACCCCCAGGACCTCCGGCAGTTCACTGGAAACACTAATCACGCCAACGCCTTCCTCCGCCAGCTTTCTCAGCAGATTGTGGATTTCTGATTTTGCCCCCACGTCGATACCTCTGGTCGGCTCGTCCATGATAATCAGCTTGGGATGAATGGAAAGCCATTTTCCCAGAAGGCATTTCTGCTGGTTTCCGCCGGAAAGGCTGCTGATCGGATACTCAATTCCGGGAATCTTAATGGACAGCTGCTCCACATAGGTGTCCGCCAGCTTCCGTTCCAGCTTCTCCTGCAGCCATATTCCTTTGGAAACGGCTTTCAGATTTGCACTGGTCATGTTGCTCTTGATGCTCATTTCCAGAAACAATCCCTGATTTTTCCGGTCCTCAGTCAGATAACAGATTCCCTCGTTTACCGCATCCCGATAGTCCCTGAACTTCTGTTCTTTTCCATTCAGCCAGACGGTACCGCTGGTTTTGGGATCAATCGCGCACAGCGCCCGCATGATTTCGCTTCGTCCCGCGCCTACCAGACCGGCAAAGCCCAGAATCTCTCCCCTTTTCAGCGAAAAGCTGACATCGCTGAACCGGCTGCCGCTGAGATGCTCTACCCGGAGAATTTCCTGCTCCTCGTCGATCCGGCTGCTCTTTGGCGGATACAGATTCCCCAGCTCCCGTCCGACCATCGCCCGGATGATGTCGTCTGCGTTGATGTCCTTCGTATCCATTGTGCATACGTATTTGCCATCCTTAAATACCGTCACCTTGTCACAAATGGCAAAGATTTCGGGCATCCGGTGGGAAATAAACAGCACGGCCATTCCTTCTGCCTTCAGGCTGCGCACCACCTCAAAGAGCTTTTTGGTCTCCTTGTCGGTCAGCGAGGAGGTCGGCTCGTCGAGAATCAGCAGCTTGCAATTCATGGATACGGATTTTGCAATCTCCACCAGCTGCTGCTCGCTTACGGTCAGTTCGGACACCTGGGTTTTTGAACTAAAGTTCGCTCCGAACCTGCCCAATACCTCGTCTGCATCCTTCCACAGTTTTTTGAAATCGATCCGGTCGCCCTTGTGCGGGAGCCTTCCGATATAAATGTTTTCCGCTGCGGTCAGATGCGGGCACAGGCTCAACTCCTGATGCACAAACCCAATCCCGATACGCTGCGATTCTCTCGGATTTTTGGGTTCTATCTCTTTTCCCTCAAAAAACAGTTTTCCTTCCGTCGGTGGAAACAGACCGCCGATAATATTCATCAGCGTAGACTTTCCTGCCCCGTTTTCTCCGCACAGGGCATGTACCTCACCCTTTGCGACCTTCAGCTGAACATTGTCCAGCGCTTTTGTACCCGGAAACTGTTTGGTAATTCCGACAGCTTCAAATATGTACGCTTCACCCATTTTCCTTACCTTCCTTTCTTTTGCGGTGTTTGCCCGTTTTTCAGCATCTGATCTCCTTCCTCAATGAACTGCTTCAGAATCATCGACGCGGCTCCCACCGCAGCAGCCAGCTCCCCCAGCTCAGCCACGCGGATTTTTACCTTCCGGCCGGCAAATTTCATCTGGCGCTCCTTTGCTATTTTTTTAATCCGGTCGATAAACTCGCTTCCGGCATTGGTCAGGCCGCCGGCAAGCACCAGCATATCCGGATCCAGCAGGTTGATATAGCTGGCCAGGCCGATCCCGATGTATTTTTCGGCCCGTTCGATGATTGCCTTTGCTGCCGGGTCTCCCTCCCGGGCCGCCGCAAATACCTCCTTCGCGTCAATTGCATCCAGATCGTACTCTGCTTTTTCCAGAATCAGTGTGGAGGCGCCTTCCTGCACCGCTCTTCTTCCTTCTCTGGCAATCGCCTTTCCGGAAGCGAGGGCCTCCAGGCAGCCCCGGTTTCCGCATTCACATAAGGGGCCGTCCGGCTCCAGGGTAATATGGCCGATCTCACCGCTGCTGCCTGAATTCCCCCGGTAAAATTCTCCATTTTCCATGATTGCCGACCCAATACCATGTCCCATATTTACACATACAAAATAAGAAGAATCCTTTGCCACGCCAAACCACTTTTCGCCCATGGCCACCGCCTTGTTGGAATTATCCAGCAGCACCGGAAGGCCAAACCGTTCCCGGATGGGCTCCAGGATGTCCACGTTCTCCCAGCCGAAGTCCGGCGAATAGAGCACCTTTCCCTCCTCCAGATCGATCAGTCCCGGCGTGACCACCCCAACTCCCAGAAAAGAAGAAAGCGGAATATGGCTGTCTTCAATCGCCCGTTCTGTCAGCGTCAGGACACGGAGCATCAGCTTTTCCTTGGGATTGGTATGACCGGTTTTCATTATCCTCTGCGCGATTACCTTCCCCTTCAGGTTCATAATCACCGCGCTGGTACGGCTGCGGCCGATGTCAAGGCCAATCATATAGTAGGTTCCGTCCATAATCTCCAGAAGCTCAGGCCGCTTTCCCCCGTTGGACTCTCCCTTTCCGGCAACACAGATGACGTTTTTTCTCAGTATTTCATCGGTAATCTTCATCACTGTGGGAATACTCAGGCCGGTGCGTTTCGCGATCTCCGCCTTATTGATCGGCCCTTCCTTTCGGATGATCTGGAGCACGTTTACCCGGTTATATTGGGCGATCATTTTTTTGTCATACCTTACCAGAATTTCATCCCCCTCTGTTTTGCTTTTGTTTACTAATTTAATTTAACTAAGTAAGTAGAGAAAAAATAAAAATCCTTCGGCAGTATGTACAGCTTTCGGGGAATATTCTTTTTTCGATTATTGAGTATGTCCTGTTTCTTAGTTAACTTAAATAACTTACTTGTCTTTAGTATACCATTTGTTTATTAAATGTCAATCCCCTTTTTCCAAAATTCCTGATTTCTGGCAATCTGCACAAAAATGGACCTGTATAATTTACAGATCCATAAATGCATGTTCGCTTGCGCCATAATTGATAAACCGTCTGAGCGGCAGTACGGCCGCTCCTATTGCTGTGGCATCCTCTCCCAGCGCGCCCTTTCGAATTACCACATTTACTGCGCAGTATTTCATTTGATTGCTTCGTATTTGTTTTACCAGTTCATCCCAAAAATAACCGGCCGACTTCATGATGCCTCCCGCCAGGACAACCATCTCCGGATCCAGAATGTTCAGGCAGTTTGCAATCCCGATACCCAGATACTCTATGGCCTCCTGTACAATCTCCTGCGCCGCTGTATCTCCGGCCTCTGCCGCCTGGAATACGTGCTTTGCTTCTATTTCATCCAGCTTTTCCGCCGCCATACCGAGCAGCTCGGATGCCCTGCCCTCCGCTATCCTCTGCTTAGCTGCCTGGGCAATGGCGTAACCGGAGGAAATACTCTCCAGGCAGCCTCTGTTTCCGCAGGAGCACAGGTTTCCGTCTTTTTTCAGGATCATATGTCCCAGCTCCCCGCTGCAGCCGCTGCTGCCCCGGCTTATCTTGCGCTCTTCCAGCATGGCTGCTCCAATGCCGTAGCCCACATTAACTGTCAGTACCTGATCCACGCCCTGGCTCACTCCGAACCAATGCTCTCCCAGTGCCATCGCCCGGTTGGCATTTTCCATCAGTATGGGATAGGGGAAGCGCCGCTTAAATATAGCCAGCAGATCCACATCGCGCCACATAAAATTTGGAGAAAAGATTACCTTTCCCTCCTGTGTGTCCAGGATTCCCGGCATGCCAATCCCTATGCCGAGAAGCTTTTTTTCCGGGATCTGCGCATCTTTGATCAGTTCCTCCACCACGTCTGCGATTCTTTCGAGAAATCGTTCTGCCTCCTCTGTTCCCGTGGATGTCAGCTCTCGGCGATGATGAATCCTGGCGCCCATATCCATCAGGATGACCTTCACGCTGCTCCTTCCGATATCTACACCGACCAGATAAAAGGCCTCTACGGCAAATTCCAGCATTTCCGGCGGTTTTCCTCCGGTGGATTCTCCCCTTCCAATGGAGCAGATCAGCTTCAGCTTCTCCAGCTCATCCGTAATCTTCATTACCGTGGGGATGCTTAAGCCGGTTTTTTTCGCGATTTCCGCTTTGTTAATCGGGCTGTTCTGTCGGATGATGTTGATTACATTTCTTCTGTTCTTCA
>JAHZHG010000117.1 GCA_019420425.1 Clostridiales bacterium | reverse complement strand
GACCCACTATCCCCCTCAGACGGTAGGTAAATTTTGCCCCTTATGGGAGTATAGCCAAGGCATCCCTGAACTAAGCTGCGGCAAGCGCGCACGGGCGGAAAAGCGACAGTCACGGGAGCATGTTTGAGCGAAGCGAGTTTGCGGACGGGACTGTCCATAGGCGACGGACCAGAAGGGGCAAAATTTGCCGTGTCTGAGGGGGATAGTGGGTCTGCCGGGGCGTCCGGGTATCCAATGTGTGTTAAAATACTATACTATATCGTGTAGCGCCCACTCCAAAGGAGCATGTATTATGGGATTCCCGAAAGGTATAGTCTATTATTTCATAATGTGAAAAGGCCATTTCGATTGATGCCAAGACCTGTTTTATTTTCTGTAATTTGAGAAAAGAGAAGGGTGCTGTAACCGGAAAGCGTTTATTCAGTGGACTTTGTCCGGTAAATACGGTATTATATGAATATTCGATGCAGAAGAATTTAGGAGGTTGAATTATGCATAAAACAGGAATTATTGGTGCAATGGATGTGGAAGTTGCGCAGCTGAAGGCGGCCATGAAAGCAGAGCGCACGGTGAAAAAGGCAGGGATGGAGTTTGTGGAAGGAGAGCTGGAGGGGAAGCCGGCGGTGGTGGTGAAAAGCGGTATCGGCAAGGTAAACGCCGCGGTGTGCACCCAGATTTTGATTGACGATTTCGGCGTGGATCAGGTGGTTAATACGGGAATTGCCGGGTCGCTGAAAGCGGAGATTAATATTGGAGATATGGTGATTTCCACGGATGTCGTGCATCATGATATGGATGCGGTGAATTTTGGGTATCCGCTGGGGCAGATCCCGCAGATGGAGGTATTTTCTTTCCCGGGAGATAAGGAGTTAATCCGCAGGGCGAAGGAGGCCTGCGCGGAGGTAAACCCGGATATTCAGGTCTTTGAGGGCAGGGTGGTCAGCGGAGATCAGTTTATCGCGGAGCGGTCGGTGAAAAACCGGATTGCGGAGACCTTTAAGGGATATTGCACGGAGATGGAGGGGGCAGCCATTGGGCAGGCAGCGTGGCTGAACGGGGTTCCCTTTGTGATTCTTCGGGCAATTTCGGATAAGGCAGACGACAGCGCCGCCATGGATTATCCGGAATTTGAGCAGCTGGCTGTGGAGCGCAGTGTAAGACTGGTAAAACAGATGATGAAACAAATGGAAAAAGGAGCTTAGCGATGAAATACGATTTTACTTCTATTCTGGATCGCCGCGGCAGGGATGCAATGGCCGTGGATGCGCTGGGAATACTGCCCGGGTTTGCTCCGGATGCGCCAAAGGAAGGGTTCGATGCGATTCCCATGTGGGTGGCCGACATGAACTTTTCCACGGTTCCTGTGATCCCGGAGGCGATTATCGAACGGGCGAAGCATCCGGTTTATGGGTATTTTCACCCGTCGGATGAATATTTTGACTCAATTATCAAGTGGCAGGAGACGCGTAACGGGGTTATCGGCCTGACACGGGACTGCATCGGCTATGAGAATGGGGTTCTGGGCGGGGTGCTTTCCGCGCTTGGCGCGTTTGCCTCTCCGGGAGACAAGGTGCTGCTGCACAGCCCTACCTACAATGGATTTACCAAAAGTATAGAAAACGGCGGCTTCAGAATGGTTCACAGTCCCTTGAAAAAAGACAGTGAAGGGATCTGGCGGATGGACTTTGCCGATATGGATGCAAGGCTGAAGGCAGAGAAAATCCATGTGGCTGTTTTCTGCAGCCCCCATAATCCATGCGGCCGCGTGTGGGAGCGGTGGGAGCTGGAAAAGGCGATGGAGGTATTCCGGGACAATGACTGTGCGGTGATCTCGGATGAGATCTGGTCGGATATCCTGCTGGACGGGCGCAGGCACATTCCCACCCAGTCTATTAGTGAGGACGCAAAAAACCGGTCCGTGGCCCTTTATGCTCCGCGCAAGACCTTCAATCTCGCCGGACTGGTGGGAAGCTACCATATTATATATAACCAATGTCTGCGGGATCGTGTGCGGGCAAAGGGAAGCAAATCCCATTACAACAATATGAATGTGCTGTCCATGCACGCGCTGATCGCGGCCTACAGCCCGGAGGGGCAGGAATGGGTGGACGAGCTGTGCCAGGTGCTCACCAGGAATGTGCAGTTTGCCTGTGATTATATCGAAGAGCACTTTAAGGGGGTGAAGGTGAGCAGGCCGGAGGGCACCTATATGCTGTTCCTGGATTGTGAAGAGTGGTGTAAGAGTCACGGCAAGACGATGGATGAGCTGGAAAAGGCCGGATGGGATGTGGGCGTGGCCTGGCAGGATGGCCGGATGTTCCGCCACCCCTGGGCGATTCGGATGAATCTGGCGCTGCCGCTTGGCCAGGTGAAAAAAGCGTTTGAGCGATTGGATAAATACGTGTTTTAAAAATGGCGGATATCCGGGCGTTTGTTCCGGGTATCCGCCATTTTCAATAAAAGCTTTAGGCTAAGGCCATTTTCTTAACCTGTTCAATCGCTTTTTTCACTGCGGGAATCATTAAAATAATAATGGTGATGATCCCTTCAGAAAAGATGTAAGCCCCATTATAAGCCAGAGAATAGGTTACGGCTCCCCAGCCCTCCCAGGCGTATTCGCCGAAGAACAGCCAGCCGGAAAGGAAGGCGAAGAAGTACCGGCCGATGATACCCAGAAGGTAGCCCTTCACCAGACCATTTTTGCTGCTGCAGAAAAAGCCGGAGAGTCCGAGGGCGCCGAAGGCCAGCGGATAGTCCACCAGTACCTGAAGCGGGAAATAAATATAAGGTTCAAGGATAAACTGAAGGATACCGTAGGCTGCACCGGTAAGGATGCCGGTGGCCGGGCCGTAGAGGTAACCGGTGAAGCAGATAAAAAACATACTGAATAATGTGACTGATCCGCCGAAGGGGAAGGAAAACACCTTAATCATGGAGGTGACCATCGCCAGGGCCATGGCAACCGCGCAGAAAGCCAGCTGCTTTGCGCCTCCCTTTTTCCTGCCCTTTGGGGCCAGAGCCATTGCGGCCAGCAGGATGACAATGAGAACGAGCGCGGAGGCGACAGTTCCGGCGGTAGTCAGGCCGTAGCCGTCCTCAGTAGCAGATACGAAAAAGCTCATAAAAAAACCTCCTTTACATGTGTGTATGCATAGGGGGTTAAGTTTAACCAGCTTCCTTACGTCGGTATTAACCGAATCAAGTAATAAGGGTTGATTCCATTTCTGAAATCTCTCAGCAAAAGCACCCCTAGCATGTGTAATATTATGTTTTTTGGTCGGTAAAAACCTTATTTATTATTGCAGGTATTTGCGAAAAAGTCAAGAAAATGACGAACGATTTTTCTTTGCAAACGAAAAAACTCGGGATATAATGACGGCACAGCATCGGTCATGGGCCCCGGCCGGTGAAAAAAATTTTTTTGAAGGGAGATTCACATGTTACAATTTATCCTGGAGCAAAACATTTTACTGTACGCGCTGACGCTGTCCTGCGTCCTTGGGGTGGCCAGTCAGCTGATCCTGAACCGTCTTTACGACCGATTACTCAAAGATACACAAAATACGGGAGAGCCAAAGGGAAAATTCATGAAGCAATTGAGACTGCGTTTCCAAAACTGCACGCACCTGAATGAAAGGGTAAACGATGTGGATGCGTTTGTGGAACGAAGTATGATGGAGTATGAGTGCATGGGTCTGAACCTGCACCAGTGGCGAAGGTTTGGCATGGGAGCGCTGGCCGTTTGCGTGGCTGTGGCGGCGGCAGGAATCGGAACGCTGATCCGTGACGGCGGGGACTTTTATTCCTGGCAGCAGTATTTGTGGGCAGGCGTCGGAGCGGTATTGCTGACCGGGATTGTTTATGCACTGACCGATACCGGATATAAACGGCGTTATCTGAAAGTGAGGCTGAAGGATTACCTGGTGAATTCCGGCGTGCTGAAGGATTACCGCGTGTCATCCCTGGATGAGCTGACGGCAGAGCAGGGAAGGGCAGAGCTGGCCGCATCTTTCCCGCCGGCAAAGACAACGAGAAAGGAAAGGCGGGCAAGGGTTCGCCAGGCGAAGCGGGAGGCCGCGGCGGCAGTAATGGCGGCTCCGGCGGAAACAAAAGCGCAGAAAGAAAAACGCGAGCTGAAGGAAAATCTGATGAAAATCAAATCGGGAATGGCGGAAAGTGCGGCCGGGCGGGAGGACACGAAAGAACGGAACGCAGATGTACTCAGGCAGATGGATCCGGGGGAGCAGGAACGGATATTGCGGGAGGTGCTGAAAGAATTTTTGACTTGATAATGGACAGGTCTTTTGATAGAATGAAAGAAGCAGGTTACTGGCCCCCAGACATAAGAAAACGGGCAGTAATGTGAACAAAAAAACAGAAAATACATAAACGAGGAGAAAAGCCATGAGTAAAGTAGCGTTAGACTATTCCAAAGTATCAGGATTTGTTCGCGAAAACGAGATGGAATCCATGAAGGCCATCGCAGAGCAGGCAAAAAAGACCTTAGTAGAGCGTTCCGGAGCAGGAAACGATTTCTTGGGCTGGATTGATCTTCCGGTGGATTACGATAAAGAGGAGTTCGACAGAATCAAAAAGGCAGCAAAGAAAATTCAGGAAGAAAGCGAGGTTCTGCTGGTTATCGGTATCGGCGGTTCCTATCTCGGCGCCAGAGCGGCGATTGAATTTCTGCGCCACGGATTCTACAACAACGTATCCAAAGAGATCCGCAAGACTCCGGAGATCTATTTTGTAGGAAACAACATCAGCAGTTCCTATATTGCACAGCTGATCGACGTTTTAGGAGACAGAGATTTCTCCGTAAATATTATTTCCAAGTCAGGCACGACCACCGAGCCGGCCATCGCATTCCGTATCTTCAAGGGAATGCTGGAGAAGAAATATGGCAAGGAAGCCGCTGCAGGCCGCATCTATGCGACCACGGACAAGGCCAGAGGAGCACTGAAAAAGCTGGCTGACGCAGAAGGCTACGAGACCTTCGTCGTACCGGATGATGTGGGGGGACGTTTCTCCGTACTGACCGCGGTAGGCCTTCTGCCGATCGCTGCCAGCGGAGCAGATATTGACAAATTGATGGAAGGAGCCGCTTCCGGAAGAAAGCGCGCGCTGGAAGAGGGCTTCGAGACCAACGACGCTATGCAGTATGCCGCAGTACGCAACATCCTTCACCGCAAGGGCAAGGGAATCGAGGTTCTGGCGAACTACGAGCCGAGCCTGCACTACGTTTCCGAGTGGTGGAAGCAGCTGTACGGTGAAAGTGAAGGAAAAGACCAGAAGGGTATCTTCCCTGCATCGGTAGATCTGACTGCAGATCTCCACTCCATGGGTCAGTTTATCCAGGACGGCAGCCGTACCATGTTTGAAACTGTACTGAATGTGGTAGAATCCAGATATGAGCTGGTGATCGATGAGGAGCCGGTGGATCTGGACGGCCTGAACTATCTGGCCGGCAAGACCGTTGATTTTGTCAACAAGAGTGCAATGAACGGAACTATTCTGGCGCATACCGACGGAAATGTGCCGAACCTGGTGGTAAATATTCCGAAGCAGGATGAGTTCTTCCTGGGCGAGCTGTTCTATTTCTTTGAGTTTGCATGCGGCATCAGCGGATACATCTCTGGTGTAAACCCGTTCAATCAGCCAGGTGTGGAAAGCTACAAGAAGAATATGTTTGCGCTGCTGGGCAAACCGGGATTTGAAAAAGAGAGAGAAGAGCTGTTAAAGAGACTGTAATCAGACAATCGGCTGGTCTTAGTAACAGTGTTGTCGGGCTGCCGCAATTTCGTTTGCGGCAGCTTTTTTTGGAGGACGAGATGAAAAAACTTGTGATTTTGGAAGCGGAAGGCCTGGGAGGAGACGTTGACCTGACTCCGTTTACCCGGGTGTGTGATACGGTAATTTATCCGAAAACGAAAAAAGAAGAGATACGGGAACGCTGTGCGGATGCGGAGCTTGTGCTGGTGAATAAATGCCCCATGAACAGGGAGACCATCGGAGGACTGCCGAAGCTGAAATATATCGGGGTGACAGCGACGGGAACCAACAATATTGACTGGGATTATATGAAGGAAGCGGGGATCACGGTTACGAATGCAGCGGGCTATTCCACAAACAGCGTGGCGCAGCATACCTTTGCGCTGCTGTTTTATCTGCTGGAGAAGCTGCCTTATTATGATCAGTATGTACGGTCCGGTGAATATACAAAATCCGGAGAGTTTACGCATTTGGGAAGGATGTTTTTTGAACTGTCGGGAAAGACCTGGGGGATCATTGGCCTTGGCGCGATCGGCAGACAGGTGGCGAGAATTGCCTCTGCATTTGGCTGCCGGGTGATTTATTATTCGGCTAGCGGGAAAAATAAAAATCCGGATTATGAGCAGGTATCCATTGAAGAGCTGCTGGCGCAGTCGGATGTAGTGTCTGTCCATGCGCCGCTGACGCCCCAGACAGAAAAGCTGATGAACTATGACGCATTCTGCCGGATGAAGAACAGCGCGTATTTCATTAACGTGGGACGCGGGCCGATTGTGGATGAAGGCGGCCTTGTGCGGGCGCTTAAAGAAAATCAGATCGCAGGAGCAGGATTGGACGTCATGTCCGCAGAGCCGCTGACGGCAGACAATCCGCTGAACGAGCTGCTGGGCGACGAACGCCTGCTGGTGACGCCGCATATTGCCTGGGGGAGTATAGAGGCGAGACGGCATTTGATGGAGATTGTATATCAGAATCTGGAGGAATTTCTTGGAAAATAAATATCGGCCGGGTTTGACAAACGGTCAGATATGTCGTATAATATATTTAACAAGACAGCCGGAAGGTAGGGGCGACTACCCGTCCCGGCGAGAATGTTAGCTGTTACAGCAGCCGTCCTATTCTTGGGGGAGCAGGACGGCTATTTTTTTTGCAAATGTTTTGCAAGAGTGATGACTGCACACAGCATAATGACAAAATTAAATAAGTCACTGTATGTAACCATATTTACCACCCCTTTCGCAAGACTCGAAACGGGTAGAGCCGTCCTCCCGACTGCCTGGTTAAATATATTGTTTTAAAAAATTTGCACTGTAGAATGCATAAAATATATTGATATTGTAACATAAAGGATGTATAATAGCAAGCAGAGAAATAAAAAATCCCGCAGGCCAAAACCTGCGGGAGACTTCCTTCCTTTCGTTGAAGTACGGCTATTCCAGTTTTATTTCTGATGCATATCTGTAGTTATTGCTGATTTCGTATGCCTTTACCGAAGATCCCGTTATTACATAGAATGTATCTCCTGCATATGCTCCCCGTGTGACAAAGCTCCAGGTTTCGTCTGCGTTTAGATCTGCGGTGAGCAGATTGGTGAAGCCCTGGTTTTCGTCGTAGGTGAACAGCAGGTAGCTGCCGTTGCAGGAGAAGCCGATCAGATTTTTTTCGGCGTCGGCCAGGATGGATTTATAGTCGTTCAGTCCATCGCACCAGGTGATGTCTTTGATGACCAGGCGGTCGGCCTCAGTGACTGCGGACGGGTCAGCGGTGTCAAACATGGACAGCTTCAGTCCTGTGGTTATGCCGGTTTCTTCGTCGGCTTCGTAGCCCAGTCCGAGGAGCAGGTTCTCTCCGTAAATATGCAGGTAGGAGGAGAAGCCGGTGACCTTTAGCTCGTTTAGGATTACCGGGTTCTGCGGGTCGGAGAGATCGGCGCTGAACAGCGGGTCGGTCTGGCGGAAGGTGACGAAGTATGCGGTGTCGCCGAAGAAACGGGCGGAGCGGATCAGCTCGCCGGGGGCCAGATCCTTGATGGAGCCGGTGACCTTCAGCTCTGCGTCCAGGATATACAGGCT
>JAHZHG010000116.1:3252-7853 GCA_019420425.1 Clostridiales bacterium | reverse complement strand
CCCGTGACTGTCGCTATACTCCCATAAGGGGCAAAATTCACCTATCGTCTGACGGAGTATAGTTGGCCAGCCGGAGCTGAGCGGCGAAGCCGATAGATAAAATGCGGAAGTTTTTTTCTATTCGCTGGCGAAAGTCGAAGAACTTACGTATTTGTATCTGCGCATGTGAAGAACAGCCCTTATACCTTTCCCGTTTCGCGATAGGGGAACCTCATGGTCACCGCAAATCCCCCGTCCCTTCCATGCCCAAACGCGACGCTTCCCTGATGCGCCTCCGCAATCTGCCGTACGATCAGCAGGCCCAGACCGTGCCGCTGCTCGGTGCCGCTTCCGTCGCTCATCATATAGTGCGGCGTTTTCTGCAGTATATCCAGTTGCTTATCCGTGACGCCGACGCCGTTGTCCTCCACCGCAACCTCCACGGTATCCCCGTCTGTATTCACCGTAACCGCTATCATACACCCGCCCGGATTATGTATCTGGGCGTTGGCAAGCAGGTTGTTCATTGCCCGGCGGAGCAGATCCTCGTCGCCATCAATCATGCAGGCAGTTAGGCCCTCTTCTATACTCCACTCCAGCGGATACCGTTCCTCCAGATCCAGATTCAGAAAGTCCACCACAACCTGCCGCACCACAGCCAGAAGATTTACCCGTTTTAGATGCAGGGGCTGCATATTATACTCCAGCTTGGAGGACAGGTTCAGGTCGTTGACCAGATTTTTCATTTTTATGCTCTGCAGGCGGATTACCCCCGCCTTTCTCCGCTCTTCCTCCGGAAGGGCCGGGCTTTCCTCCAGCTGGCCTGCATAGCCCATAACCATGGAAAGAGGGGTACGGATATCATGGGATACTCCCGCGATCCAGTTGGCCCTGGCCGTCTCCTTCTTCCGCAGCTCGCGCTCCTGCATCCGAAGCTTTTCCGCCGCCCGGTTGATTGCCGCCGCCAGGTCGGCCAGCAATCCCTTTTCCCTTATGTAGACATCTCCGCCCTCCGGCAGCGCAGCGATTCCGTCCACAATGGGCCGTACTGAGCGCAGTACGCCGGAAACGGCCGCCAGATAAATCAAGAAGATACAGCCAATATTGATAAATAAAAACAGCAGCGCTGTCCTCGGGAAACCGGCGACGGTCTGAAAATCGAAGGTATTCCACATCAGCTTCCAGAATCTCTCCTTGGGATGACCCAGAATGACCAGATCCCCGTCTTTGTCCGCCGTGGTCACCGGATAATCGGCAATATAGCCGCGGGTAGCCTGAGAGATTGCCGCTGCGGAATACCGCATGGGGATTCCCTCCGGCAGGTTTTCACTCTGCCAGATCACGTTTCCTGTCCCGTCCTGCACCAGAATAGCCCAGACGCCTTTCTCCTCCAGCAGCTCCGCTCCCTCCGGCTGAAGCAGATAGCCCCCGTCTGACAGACGGGTAAGGGCTGCGCTCACCTCCATGGCCTCCTTCCAGCCGCTGCCGTTGGTCATGCCCTGATAGGCCACGGAGATAAACAGGACGGAATTCATCACCAGAAGAATAGCCACCGCGGCCAGCATAGTGAAAACAAAACGTCTGATTAGCCTGAGTATACTCTTCAATATTTATTCCTCCGGTATCAGCCTGTATCCCAGGCCCTTTACCGTAAGCAGAGATACCGGCTTTGAGGGATTCTCCTCTATTTTTTCCCGGATTCTGCGGATGTGGGCCATCAGGGAGTTTTCATAGCCAAAGGGATTATCCCCCCAGGCTGCCTCACACAGCTGGTCAATGGTGACAATCCGGCCTGCGCCGCGGGAGAGGGCGGAGAGAATTTCATGTTCCTTTGCGGTCAATGGAATGTGCTCTCCCCTTTTGATGACCTCGGCGCTGGCAAAATCAATGCTGCTGCCCTTTAAGCGCACCAAAGGCTTTTCATTTCTGTAGCACCTGCGCAGGATAACGCCCAGACGCAGCGTCAGCTCCCGGGGCAGAAAGGGTTTGACCATGTAATCGTCCGCGCCCAGTCCCAGACCGGTGAATTTGTCCTCATCCTCGCCGCGGGCGGTCAGAAACAGCACGGGAAGGTCGTCCAGCTCGCGGATTTTGGTAAACAGAGAAAAGCCGTCTCCGTCCGGAAACATCACATCCAGGACGGCAAGGTCAGGCTGCCAGCTTTGCACCAGCGCCAGAGCCTCTCCGACTGTCTGCGCCGTTTTGATTTCTTTATATCCATCCTGCCGCAGGATGGATTCCACCATGCAAAGCAGCTCCTTTTCATCATCTGCCAGAAGTATCTTTTTTTCTTTCAAATAATCATACTGCATAAGTATCTCCCCTTCCTTCTTTCGATTCCCCTACAGTATAACACAATATTGCCCATAATCACGCCCCGGAGTCCGGATGTAAGGTAAATGTAAGGCGGCGGAAATGTTCATGCAAGGTTCCGGCTTTATACTGAGTGCAGCTTCATGAAAGGAGTTCAACAAATGAATATCATAGAAACAAAAAACCTCACCAAATTCTACGGCGGATTTACGGCTGTTTCCCGGCTGAACCTGCATATCCGCAAGGGCAGCGTCTATGGCTTTCTCGGCCCGAACGGAGCCGGAAAATCCACGACTATGAAAATGTTCCTCGGCCTCACCCGTCCCTCCGCAGGCTCCTTTTCCATTGACGGAAAGCAATTCCCCGCTGACCGGGTTTCGATCCTGAAGGAAATCGGCTCATTTATCGAGGCCCCTGCCTTTTACGGAAACCTGACCGGAGAGGAAAATCTGGAGATTATCCAGAAGATCCTCGGTCTCCCCAAAAGCAGCGTGGACGAGGCCCTGGAGCTGGTGGGCCTGACCCAGTTCCGCCGACGACTGGCCCGAAAGTATTCTTTGGGAATGAAGCAGCGTCTCGGCCTTGCCGGAGCCCTTATCGGAAGGCCGCCGATTCTGATTCTGGATGAGCCGACCAACGGCCTGGATCCGGTAGGCATACACGAAATCCGTACGCTGATCCGCTCCCTTCCCCGTCAGTACGACTGTACGGTGCTGGTCTCCTCCCATCTGCTGTCTGAAGTGGAGCTGATGGCAGACGATATCGGCATTCTCAATCACGGTCATCTCCTGTTCGAGGGCAGCATGGATGAGCTAAAGGAACACGCCCTCTCCCGCGGCCTTCCTACAGATAATCTGGAGGATACCTTCCTGGCCATGATCGACGGGGACAGCCAGAACCCCGGCGCGTATGCAGAAAGCGGGGTGCACAGAAGATGAGTCTGAGCCTGGAGCTAAAGAAGCTCAAACGAACCGGTTATATCCCGGCCTTTCTCTTCGGAAGCCTGCTCTCCGCCGCCGTACCTGTGGTTCTCATGGCCGTGCGTAAGGAGGTATACACGGCAGAGGCCGGAAGCCCGCTCACCCTCCTGCTGAATGCAGGCTGGCAGCTGATGGCCATGCTTCATATGCTGCTGGCCGTCTGCGGCGCCTGCATCATGTACCACACAGAATACGCAGACAATGCCGCGCAGAAGCTGGAGGCACTGCCTGTCCGCCAGGGAAACCTGTTTTTCGGAAAGGTTGTCATCGCGGAAACGGCCGCTGTACTTGGGTTGCTTCTGGAGGCGGCCGCCCTCGCCTTCTGCCAGCTTTACTGGTTTCCCCGGGAGCTGTTTGACCCTGCCGGTCTGGCAGGTCATGTGGGATTTTCCGCTGCGCTGATGCTGCCGACCATCCTGCTCATGCTGGTCATCGCCTCCGCCTGCCGGAACATGTGGATTTCCCTGGGAATCGGGGTCATTCTGATCTTTACCTTTTCCCTGTTTCAGGGACACCATACCCTCCTTGACCTCTTCCCTTTTTCTGCGCCCTATCAGCTCTTGCATAATGTGCGGCAAAATGGGCGGCTGAATGAATTTCTCCTGGCTGCTGTCAGTGAAACTGTCCTGTTCGGCGCCGTGGAATGGCTCTTACTGAATATCCGGAGGTGTCTATCATGAATTTTTTCTCTTTAGTCGGCGTTGAACTGAAAAAAATCCGCCGCTCCAGGATCACCATTCTCCTGCTGCTGCCAGTGATCATCACGTGGATCCCATCCGTGCTCAACGCACAGCTGAATTTTGAAATGCAGGATGTGGGAATTTCACCGGAAAATAACTTTTTTATCCAGGGATTCATGGGTATGGTCTGGTTCATGCTCCCTGCCACCCTGATTGTCTGCACGGTTCTGCTGAATCAATCGGAACGGAGCAACAAGGCTATCCTGAAAATGCTTTCCCTTCCGGTGAGCACGGTTAAGCTCTGTTTGGCCAAATTCACTGTTCTGCTGCTTTTAAGCACGGTACAGCTCATATTCACCATCGGCGCATATGGCTTAAGCGCTGCCCTGGCCTCCCGGATGCAGGATTATCCCTTTCTGCTGGATCCGCTGTACGTCTGCCGCACCGCGGCCCTGTTTTATCTGGCCGCCATCCCCATGGCCGCCGTGTTCTGGGCCATTGCCGTACTGATCCGGACGCCCATTTTTTCTGCCGGCATCGGGCTCGCCTCTATTGTACCGGCAGTCCTGATCATCAACACGAAAATCTGGTTTGCCTATCCCATGTGCTATCCATTTTATATGATTACAGCGTTACAGGGAGAGATGGC
>JAHZHG010000116.1:2749-3242 GCA_019420425.1 Clostridiales bacterium | reverse complement strand
CCATTCTACGTGCTGATGACCGAATATGGCAAAGCAGCGGAAGGGATATTTACCACCGCCATAGACCTGATTCCCTGGCTGCCCACAGCAGCCGCAATCACCCTCCTGGCCCTTACGGTTTCCTGCCTGGGCTTTGGAGCGGCAGAAAGGAGATAATCGGTTATGAAGCAAAAAGCACTCACGGCAATCAGCGCCCTTATGCTGTTCATCCCCTGGACCATTCTGCCCCTGCGCACCTTCCCCTGGGCGCTTAAGTCCCCCACCGCGGAAATCCTGATCGGCGCCTATGCCGCATTCATGATTTTCAGCGGAATATTTACCCTTCTGGCCTACCAGAAAGGAAAAGCGCAGAGCAATCTGATGAAGCTCTGCGCAGTAATAAACAGTATTTATGCGGTAGTCGGAATAGCCGCCCTCTGCATGATGATCGCGGGACAGATAAAATAAAAAGCCGCAAAATGTTATTGCATTTTATTGAAAAACAGCATATAAT
>JAHZHG010000116.1:1586-2739 GCA_019420425.1 Clostridiales bacterium | reverse complement strand
TAATTATAGTAAATGTTGCCGCTTGCCGATGGTGCGGGGTATAAATGATTCGGTTCGAAAATGTTGCCGCTTGCCGATGGTGCGGGGTATAAATGATTCGGTTCGAAAATTTATCCCCATCACTGCGATGGGGATTTCTATTAAGAGGTACATATGAAAATACAAACAGGATATGGCTATCATATCAATGACTCTTTCTTTGACGAAGTACAGGACAAATACCTGATGGGTAACAAAGAAAACCGACACTATCGGCCTCACTTTTTAGCTATAGCTGCTACCACAAGTATCAAACTATTGTTGAACAGCAAATTCAGCGATACGGCAGCTGTTCAAAAATCATTTTAGGTACATATGCCGGCCAGCCAGCCGCTTTTCTCCTCCAAAATGCCTTTCCTTGTATCGCCTTCTATTTTGACCACATCCATACAAAAGATAGTATTCCTGTAGTTCTTCACAAAGATTTCGTCAGGCTGCTCTCCTCCCGACTGAAAAAGAATCTTGCCCTGCACAGACATGGTAACTGTCTGTTTTTCACTGACATTGACCGTATTTATCCACTTATGGAGCGCAAACTGCAGTTCACTCGCCCCACTGCTGACGCACAATCTGCGCAATGATTTCTGCCGTCCCCTCCACACCAAATCTGGAACTGTCGATCAGGATGTCCTTGTTATCAAACACGGACTTAATCTCCGGGCAGTATTTTCGCTGGTAGTAGCTTCTGGCCAGATCCACCTCACGGATCATCTTTTTAGCCGTCTTTTCATCCATCATCAGTGTTTCCGTACAGTTTTTCAGTCTGGCCTCGTAAGGCGCATAGAGATATACGCTTAAATGATTGGGAAAATCCTTCAGAATATAGTCGCCGCACCGTCCTACAATAATACAGGACTCCCGTTTAGCCTCATCCAGAATAATGCTCTTTTCTGTCTCAAAAATCTCGTCATTGATGCTGTAGACTGCCAGACTCATCCGGTATTTTTTCCGGAGAAAGAAAGAATTTTTTGCCTTTTCCTCCTCATCGCTGACTGTGGAAACCGGCTGGCCCATGCGTTTAGCCGCAGCTTCTACAATATCCCTGTCCCAGAATTCCACGCGCAGTTTTTCCGATAGCCTCTGGGAAACCGTGCGACCCAGGGCGCCAAAGTGA
>JAHZHG010000116.1:0-1576 GCA_019420425.1 Clostridiales bacterium | reverse complement strand
TAACTACATACTGTTCCATACCCGTTCCTCCTTTACTCAGCGCCTGCCCAAGCGCTGCATTTCCACTAGCCTCCTGCTTCACAGACAGAGACGTCCCGCCTGCTGTTTTCCTTTCCGCTTCTGCCTCTGCCGGTTGCCCTATACCGCCCTCACCCGCTTAGGCCCTCTGCGCATCCGCTTCTGCATGTAGCGCACAACACAGGACAGCGTATAGTTGATGATAAAATAAATCACAAAGGCCAGCCCGAACAGCACAAAGACATCGGAAACATTGACTGTGCCTGTACCGTTATAGCGGTTTGCCGCACTCATGATCTGCTTTGTCCGCGCCATCAGCTCAATGACGGCCACGTTTGCCAGATAGGATGAATCCTTTATCGTGGTGATGACCTGACTCAGCAGCGTGGGGATTACGTTGCGGAACGCCTGGGGCAGCACAATGTACACCATAATCTGTACCGTATTGAACCCCTGGGAATGTCCGGCCTCGAACTGTCCCTCCGCCACGGAGTTCAGCCCTCCGCGGATAATCTCTGCGATAACCGAGGAGGTAAATAAAATCAGCGCTACCGCCGCCTTAAACAGCAGCTTTACATCCGCCGCCGAGTTTAAGCCGAACATTTTCCGGTCCAGGAACGGCGGACACGGACAGAATACCAGGCAGATAAAAATCCACAGCAGCAGCGGCGTATTGCGGAATACCTCGATGTAGGTCACCGCGATCCACTTAAATATCCGATTCTTTCCATGATTGCAGTAGTTTCTTACCAGGGCCAGCACCGAGCCAAGCAATATGCCAAAGCCCACGGCAATGACCGAAATAATCAGGGTGAACACCACACCCTTTAAGATAAACTGAAGGATCGCCGGATTCTTCAGCATGGAAAAGCTTCCTTCAAGGGTACTCAAGATGTCTTCACCTTCCTTCCATTGTCATTGCCTGCCGGTGCGGCGGTTATCCGTTTATCCCGCTTCTTCAGATTGGCCTCCCAGGTACTGGCCAGCTTGGAAAGCGGATAGCAGATCACAAAGAACAGCGCGCCGCTCACCAGATAAGCCGGCCCGTAGGCCCCGCCGGTATTTGCCCCGGTCACAAAGCTGTACGTCAGAGAAATCAGGTCGGAACCACCGATGATATACAGGCAGGACGTATTCTTGATCAGGTTAACCACCTGGTTCACCATGGGCGGAAGAATGATCTTTATACTCTGCGGCAGGATAATGTAATACATCTGCCCAATATAGCTAAAGCCCTGGGATTGGGCCGCTTCAAACTGGCCCTTGGGGATGGATTCGACGCCGGCGCGGAATACCTCTGCCATATACGCTCCGTGATAGACGCCCAGGGAAATGATTCCCGCCTGGATGATCCCGATCCCCCGTCCCGAAAAGGCCAGCGCATAATAGAGGAAACAGATCTGCAAAAGTACCGGCGTATTCTGGATAAATTGTACATAGATGCGGGCAATTACCCGCAGAGCCCGTTTCTTTCCTGTGGCAAAAAGGCCGAAGATAATCCCCAGGACCATTGCCAGCAGAACGGCGAAAACCGCCGTCCTTACGGTATTAAATAATC
>JAHZHG010000115.1 GCA_019420425.1 Clostridiales bacterium | reverse complement strand
CAGGAAAGCCTTCGCGCCTAAGTTTCCGTAAGCGTCGGATTTCACCTACGCTAAAACCGCCCCTGAAGGCTCCTCCTGGACAACCTTCTTGCCATAGCGGCTGTGCGTCGAAGCCGGAAGGGTGATTGAGGAAGTTTCCAGGCTTTTCTGTAGGCAAATTCGACCACTACGTTTTGCCGAATAGCCGTACAGTAGAGGCAGAGATTCTACCGCATGAGAAGAACAGCAGCCAGGGGTGGGCAGTATCCAGGAGGAGCCTTCAAGGGGCGGTTTTAGCGAAGGCGAAATCCGACGCTTACGGAGACTTAGGCGCGAGGGCGTTCCCGAGCGTCTTAGTCGCAGTTAGCGGCTAGTTTGCCGGAGCGTTGCCCCAGTGACGGATGGATACTGCCCACCCCTGGCTGCGTCCGGGTATCCACTATGTAAAAAATATACTCTATTAAACCCGGGGCGCTGATAAGCGCCCCTACCCTTCTATTTATTCCGCAACATCCGGCAGCTTTACCGCATGAAGCAGCTCATACCCTTCCATCATTTCCGGATGGATAATGGCTACTAAGTCTTCAAATTTTTCATCTACGGCCGCGCTGCACATATAGTAATCTGCTGAATATACATACATGGTATCGTTCTGGTATGCCTTGAATTCTGTAATCAGCGGCTCCAGATCCTCTACGTACGCCTTATCCGGCGTATAGCTGATCTGGGAGGAGTAGATCAGGATGTCTGCATCTTTTGCCTTGTCTACGAATTCTTCCATACCGATCTGTACGCTGCCCTCGCCCTCGAGATCCTTCAGCGCATAAACGCCGCCGGCATCCTCGATTTCCTTGGCTGTGGGAGAATCTCCGCCCTGGGTGTATACGATGCCGTCGTAGATCATGCCGAGAGCCACCACCGGTTTGTCCTCATCCGGAATAGCTGCGGCTTCTTCCTTCAGCTCTGCTACTCTGGCCAGCTTTCTTTCAAAAATGTCTGTTGCCTGCTGATCCTCGTTGTAGAGGGCGCCGAAGAGCTTCATCCATTCCAGCTTGCCCTCGCTGGTTGTCTCCATCCACTCGGATACGATGATGTACGGGATGTTTACCTCGTCCAGCTGTGCGCTGAGCTGTACGGCTGCTTCATCGCCGCCGCTGATTAACACTACGTCCGGATTAACTGTGGTGATGTCCTCCATGTTGCCGGCAGTCCAGTGATCCTGGGCAATGTAGGTGATCTGGCCGCTTTCCATGCGTTCGATTACCTCGGGAACCGTCCAGTATTCCAGCTCTGTGGTTACGGCTGCGATGGAATCGTACAGAGAGTCATCCTCCAGTGCGCTTAACAGGCCCACGTGGGTGGTGGAGCCGAACATTGCGTGCTCGATGGGGGTGCGCAGCACTTCTTTATCCTCATAGCCCTCGGGGATTTCCGCGTCCCTGGGAACCAGCAGCTTTTCATTACCGTCCGCATCGGTAATCAGCTTTACGTCGTTGTCCATGTAGTCGATCTTAAGCAGGTCGGCATATTTAATTCCCAGCTCGGCGCTCTGTGCATCAGCTGCTTCGGTCGCGTTTTCCTCCGCCAGGGCAATCATGCCTGTCCCCGGCAGACCGGCGCACATTGCTCCGGCCAGGGCCAGGGCCAGAAGCCGTTTCTTTAACTCGTTTCTTTTCATTGGTTTTCCTCCTTTTTTGCATCCTCTGCAAATTGAAATGTTATTTTTTTCATCAAACAGTCCAGTTCGTCAAATCCCCCGCACAAAAGCCCTCTGGACGGACACCCTCCGCTGCATACCCTCCGATAAATGCATGTTCTGCATTTTTCCGGTCTTGTACAGTCAATCCGAAGCGGCCGGACTGTAGAATGAACGTTTCCCATGCTGTACTGGGGCTGTCCCGCCAGGCTCCCGCAGGGATAACAGTCCCCTCCGGGCAGTACAACAAATGAATTTCCCTGGGCGGCGTAGCAGTAATCCATGCAGGGCTGCTCTGCCGCCAGATAGTATTTTGCCTTTTCAAATTCCCGGACGATCAGCGGGCGGGGAAGAAGGCGGTTTACGGTATCCAGACGTGTTTTCAGGTCCAGAAGTCCCTTTTGCAGAGCTTCCGCTGAGGCCCGGACGGCGCCGCCCTCCCTGGCTCTTCCTGCGCAGCGCAATAAATCCAGGCCGATTCCGCCCACATTGCCCAGGTATATGGCCATATCTACCATATCTGCCAGGTGTTCCGCGTTTTCCGCGGTTACTACGGTGTTTAGATTTACCATCATTCCGTGTTCGCCCAGGAGACGGATTCCTTCCACCGCCTTTCCTGTTTTTCCCCGCAGGCGCTCGTTGATTTCCGGCTTCCCGTCCAGGCTTACGCCTACGGCGACCCGGTTCTGCTCAAGCAGCCTGGCCGCCCTGTCGTCCAGCAGCGTTCCGTTGGTCTGGATGGAGCAGGCTGCCCGGGGCTTGTTTTTCCGGATGTATTCCAGGATTTCTTCCAGGAGGGGAAGGTTTAAAAGCGGCTCCCCGCCGGCGAACTGCAGCTTAAACGGATGCTCCCCCATCAGCCCGATTGCCTTTACCGCCGTATCCATGTCCATATCTGCGGCCGGGCCGTCCGCCGCATAGCAGTACCTGCAGCGCAGATTACACCGGCCCGTCAGCCACAGAACCAGAAGGCGGCGCTTTGCGCTCATCCTCTTGCCGGGCCGTTTTCCCCTTTACGGCCGTTTGCTTCTGCCTTATACTGCTCTCCGGCCGCAGCCATGAGCCGGGCAAAATGACCGGTCATTTCCTGAAGGGCAGTTTTCTGCCCGTTCTCGTCTTCCTGCCGGTTTTCCTCAATTCCCATATAGTCAGCCATCGCCCGGAGCAATGTGTCTGCCGCGGCTTTCGCCTCTTCGCCGGAGAGCATTCCCCACTCCAGCTGATCCAGCAGATGGATGAACAGTGAGGTCAACGCCACCATGTGCCCGTCTCTGTCCAGCAGCTCCAGGCGATGGACAAAGTCTGCCTTATGCACCGCTGCCTTTTGTCCGGCGATGTAGGTATCCCAGTATGTCTCCTTTGTCAGGCCATACCGAAAGGTCCGCTTTTCCATGCTGTGCTGGCTCTGGGGCGTCAGATGCATATGCCTGTCCAGCGCCTTTTTTACTGCGGTCTTTACCGTAATTCCGATCATTTCCCCCAGCTTGCCGTGCTTTCCCGCATAGGTCACGTGATAATCGGATTCTGCATTGGAAATGACAATTACGCTGTCTGAGCCTGACCCGGTGGCAATTCCGCTGCTGTACAGACTGCTGCCCAACAGCTCCTGAATCGCGGCTGTCTTGGCCTCGGTCAGCGTGACTATAGCCCTGGTCATGCAGCCGGGACTCATGTCTGCATTGACATGGAGCATGATGTTGATTGTACCTGGTTTGACGTTTACCGATTTTCCCTTTTCCTCGTAGTACTGCGCCGGGTCGCAGACCCGCCCGCCGTTCACCTCCAGGCTGGCTGTGGCAATGGCCGTCACCGTCAGATCCCGGTAGCTTTCCGTCTCAATGCACACATTTTCCATGGATACAATTGTGGCCATGCCCGCCGAGGTCTCCATAGACAGGCCCAGCTTATGCTCCACCAGATCCCGCACGTACTCCTCGTAGGGCATGGGCGCATCCTCCGGATGCTTGCAGTAATTGTAGCCGGACTGATGGTTGAACACTGCCGTCAGGCCCTCCTGATAGCCCCCGTTGTGCCCGGCGGTGCTCAGCACGTTCCGTTTTCCGCCGAAGAGCACGACTACCGCCTCATTGTAGCGATATACCCGGTCATTTCCTGGTAACGTATAGATCTGCATTATTTTCCTCCCTGCGGCCCGGCCGCCAGCGCATCCATGAGTCCGCCCATCGACGGCAGGACACAGACATTCTCCCTGACTCCATACAGCCTTTCGCTCTCTTCCTTTTCTCTCAGGCAGAGAATCCTTCTGCCCTGGCCGGCTGCCTTTTGCAAAAGCCCGATATTTTCCTGGTTTTCTCTTCCCAGCGGAAAGCCCGTATCGACCAGCAGACGGCATTTTGCCATCCACTGCCCAGCCTCCTTTACCTTTTCCCCGATGATCGGCTCAAAGCTCGGCCCGGCCACTGTGGTCAGGCGCATCGCTGAGGCAACCGAATAATCAATATCATTCTCCGTCAGTATCCCCGTAGCGATGCCCAGACCCATTCGGGAAATCAGCCGGTACACCGGTATTCCGCTGCCCGCTCCGGCCGCCACAAAAATTTCCGGTTTTGCATCATTGCAGATTTCCACGCTGCCCAGAATAGAATCATAAAACGCGCCGCTGATGTCGTACAGCTTTCCCACCGTATCCCGCGCGATAATATCCTCAGGCCGCCCCTGCGCGACGATCCTTCCCTCCTTAACCAGCAATACCGTCTGGCAGAACTTTACCGCGATGTCAATGTCGTGTAAAGCCAGGATGACTGTCAGCCCCGTCTCCAGGGCCAGACGGTTCAAAATCCGCACCACCTCAATTTTGTGCTTAATATCCAGATGGCTGGTCGGCTCATCCAGTACGATCAGCTCCGGCTCCTGGGCCAGGGCGCGGGCAATGAGAATCTTCTGTTTTTCCCCGTCGCTCAGGCTGGGGTATTCCCGATCCTTTAATTCCCAGGCGCCCACCGTTTTTAAACAGCGCTCGACGACCGCTTTATCCTCCGCCGAAAGCCTTCCGAAAAAACCGGTGTAGGGCGTCCTGCCCATAGCCGCCACCTCATAGGCCTTTGTCATATTCAGATTCAGCTTTTCGGTCAGCACCACCGCCAGCTGCTTTGCCTTGTCGGTGGATTTTATTTTCCGGACATCCTCCTGTCCGATATACACGCAGCCGTCCACAGGCGCAAGCATCCCGGTCAGCGTCCGGAGAATTGTGGATTTTCCTGCCCCGTTTGGGCCGATCAGACAGATCGTCTGCCCCTTCAGGGCCTGTATGTCTACCCCTTCAATCACTACTTTTTTGTCATATCCCACATTCAAATGGTCCGTGCTAAGAATCGTTTCCATACGCGTCCTCCTAAATCTCTCCCCGCTTGGTCAGCAGATACACCACAATGGGCGCTCCGATAATCGCCGTGATCGCTCCCAGCGGAAGCTCTATCGGAGATAAAATATTCCTGGCCGTAAAGTCGCAGATTCCCGCCATCAGCCCGCCGCCCAGCGCGGCCGCCGGGACCAGAAGCCGGCTGTCCGATGTGTGGAAGATAATCCGGCAGATATGGGGCACAGCCAGTCCGATAAACGAAATCGGCCCGGCAAAAGCCGTGGTCGCCGCCGTCAGGATGCTGGAAATCACAATCAGCGCATAGCGCACCATTTTTACGTTGATCCCCATGCTGTCCGCATATTTATCGCCCATATTCAGCGCATTCAGCGGCTTTGCCAGGGAAAAGGCCAGCAGGATCATCGGCAGGACAATTGCATACAAAAGTCCGACCTGTCCCCAGGTAAACCCGGCAAAGCTTCCCATTGTCCACATGGTAAACGTCTTTATGTTTTCCTTTTCCGCAAAGGCAGTCAGAATGCTGGTGGCCGCGCTGCACACATAGCCGGCCATCATACCGATAATCAGCAGCGTAATGATGCTCTTTACCTTCCTCGCCGCCACAATCACGATCGCCATCACCAGCATGGCCCCGGCAAACGCGCCGGCAAACAGAAACATCGGCGTGATTTTTTTTGCCCCAAAGGTGAACCCACCCAGAAAAACCAGTCCCACAAACAGAGAGGATCCGGAGGATACGCCCAGCACATATGGCTCAACAATCGGATTGGCAAAAAAGGTCTGCAGCAGAAAGCCTGCAATAGCCAGGGCGGCTCCGCCTGCGATGGAGGCCAGCGCCCTGGGCAGCCGGATTTTCCGGATAATCAGATATTTGCTGTCCATGGTATCTGCATCCCCGAATAAAATCTGGAAAATATCCTTTACCGAAATATCCGCCGAGCCTATTCCCACGTTCAGCAAAAAGATCAGCAGAAGCCCTCCCGCCAGAAGGGCAAATAAAAGCGCATGGCCTCTCAGACGCCATTTTTTCTCTGTCGCCGTATTCATCCTGTTTCCTCCCATACCCCTTCCCTGCTATGCGTCAAGCAGTGCGTCGATTTCCCTCAGATCAAACGCGGTGTCCTCAAAGGGCTTTCTTCTCATCCGATGGGGCAGCGCCAGTCTGGCGGCCTGTAGGATCTCCTCCTTCTCCACCTGTTCTTTTCCGTGATAGGCCGCCAGGGTAACTGCCGTTTTCAGCATCACAATATCCGCCCGGTGCCCGTCCACATCCAGGGCAATGCAGATCTTTGCGATCTGCTCCATCATTGCCCGGGAATAGGTTACCCGGGGCAAGCATTCCTGGGCTGCCGCTATCTGCTGCCGAAGAGCCTCCTGCTTTGGCTCATATTCGCTAAAGAACGCCTCCGGATTGTTTTCATAGCTCAGGCGGTTTTCCAGCACCTCCACCCGCCGTTCCACGTCGCGTTCTCCCTCAATCATTACGGAAAGGCCGAACCGGTCGATCAGCTGCGGGCGCAGATCCCCCTCCTCCGGATTCATCGTCCCCACCAGGATAAAGGCTGCCGGATGGGAATAGGAAACGCCCTCCCGTTCCACGGTATTCACGCCCATAGCCGCCGAGTCCAGCAGCACGTCTACGACGTGATCGTCCAGCAGATTGACCTCATCCACATAGAGAATATTCCGGTTAGCCCGGGCCAGAATACCGGTTTCAAACTTCTTTTCCCCCGTCTTTATGGCATACTCCATATCCAGCGTCCCCACCACACGGTCCTCCATCGCGCTCACCGGCAGATCGATCACCTGCATGGGGCGATAAACCGTCTCCGGCTTCTCCCCCTTTGCCAGGCGTTCCCGGCACTCGTCGCACATATGGGCTTCATCCTGCGGATCACAGCCAAACCGACAGCCCTTCACCTGAGCGCGCAGAGGCAGCAGCTCCGCCAGCGCACGGACAGCCGTGGATTTTGCCGTCCCCTTCTCCCCGCGGATCAGGACTCCGCCCAGATTCGGGTTGATTACATTCAGAATTAACGCGGTTTTCATCTCCTCCTGCCCTACAATTGCGGTAAAGCAGTAGCCTTTCTTTTGTTCCATTTGTATTTTCCCTCCATAGAGCCGTTTTACGACATACAAAGCATGTGCCGGAGGCACAGTTCACGCCGGAGCGTGGCCGCGACAGCGGCTATTTTCCTTAGCGCAGAGCGCCCTTGCTTCGCCGGAGCAGGCTCTGCGATCCCCGGATTTTTTATCATACAAAAAATCCTGTCTCGCACAGAAACAGGATTTTGTATATTGAGGGAAAGCCTCCCTTTATAATATTGTCTGTAATAAAAAAGAAGCCTTGCTTATCTCTATCTACTATCCTGTCATCCATCGTGACACATGATAATAAGTCATAAGCAGGCTTCCTGGCTCACAGATCAACGCGTCCGCTCCCCTTCCCGGTTTTCCAGTGGGATCATGAGCAGCCGCTCCCTGTTTACAGTTGCGGGACAGCACAGGCCTTTCACCTGTTTTCCTTTTACCCTTCCATATGCATAAAATATGGCCGGCACTTACAACACATTTTAAAATATATTATAGCATACCGGGGAAATTGTCAAACTTTTTTCAGCAAATTTTTCCCTTCCCCTTTAACTCCTGATAAACAGCGTCGCAGTCATACTCCGGCGCACAGGCCCGGGCCGCGTCCACGATACGCTTTACCGTATCGTACGCTTCGTCCAGCTCTTCGGCAATCGTTTCGGCAGATTTTCCCTTGCGGAGCTTTTTACAGATCTGTTCCACCAGCTTTTGCTCTAAAGTGTACCCCTTGTCAAGGACAAATTAAGAAGAAGGGATTTTTATTTTCTAA
>JAHZHG010000114.1 GCA_019420425.1 Clostridiales bacterium | reverse complement strand
TGATCCTTATTCAGCGAAATACTGATTACAAAGGTAATCTTAAACTGCTCACCGATTTTTTCAAGCTCATTAAGGGTCTTGGTTACATCCTGATCTTCAAGCTTTGCGATTTTCAGGAAGCTGTCCAGATACATCTGCTCCAGATCGTGATCCTGAGAAATAACACCGCAGATAAAGCCGGTAAACTCATCACAGTTGCCAATCGGGAATGCTGAAACATCGATTAAACGTACTTTATTATTTAACTCGTACATGTGCTTTGTGCTTTTGTCAAGATATACGATGGTGCCGTTTACGGATTTGATCTCGGAGTTCACCTTGTCAAGTAATATTTTTGTCTTTCCTTTACCCTTCTCGCCTGCAATTAACTGTATCATTGTAATCTCCTCCTTTAGTATCGGATCAAAATTTTGATAGGTTAATTATAGACTATTTCCCATCAAAATACAACAACTATTTGTGAATTAATGACAATACCTGGTTCATCTCCGCGTACAGTGTATCTTTATTTTCTGCATGGAAAATAATGGAGAGATACGGGTCTCCATAGAGATCTTTGCTCAGCAGAGCCAGACATGCTCCCGCCTCATCTGTCGTACCGGTTTTGCCGCCGTAAACGATCACGTTTTCCGGCGCCTGGGCCAGTCCGAGAAAATACTGGTTGGTGGATTCCCAGGTAACCGCAACCGGCGAGCCGTCGCCGCTGGTATATTCGGCGTAGTAATTGGTCCGGTTAATGATATCGAGAAACACGTCGTTTTTCATGGCCTCCCGGAAGATCAGGTATGTGTCATAGATCGTCGTATAGTGATCCGGATCGTTCAGGCCGTGGGGGTTGGTAAAGTGAGTGCTTGTCGCGCCCAGTGCCCGGGCCTCCTGATTCATCAGGTCAACGAAAGCGGATACGGAGCCGGCCACATGCTCGGCAATCATCATTCCCGCGTCATTTCCGGAAGCAATCAGCAGGCCGTAAAGCAGCTGCTTCATGGAGAGGCGGTCTCCCACCTTGATATCACAGACAGAGGAACCGTACTCGATGTCCAGTGCGGTTTCCGTAACGGTGACCATATCGTCAAGGTTGCCGTATTTCAGCGCCACGAGGGCGGTCATTACCTTGGTGATGCTCGCCTGAGGCCGCTGGGTAAAAATATCCTTGCCATATAACACATTCTGGCCGCTCAGATCAAAAAGAGCCGCGCTGGATGAGGTAAGGGAAAGCTGGTCGGCATTCACGTTTGCATCAGCGGTTACGCAGAGATCCGAGGCAAAGGACTTGCTGATATCGCTGGTCAGCAGATTACTTTTGATGCCATAGACTGTATCCGTTTTTTCATAGGGAAGGATCAGCTCCTGTTCATGGGAGGCAAATACGAATACATAGACGGCAACGGCGAGGACGGCAGTCATCACGATCATGGCGATCAGGACAGCCAGCAGCTTATGCTGCTTTTTCTGCTCTTCTCTCTCCTGCGCTTCGATTCTGGCCCATTCCCGTTCGGTGTAGCGAATTGGCGGCCGGTCTGTGTGCTGCTTTGGTTGATTGTCTATCTGTACATTTCGCGCCACTCTAGGTCTCCTCTTTCCAGGGATTTGATTAACAGCTCAGCCGAGGCAAGATTGGTTGCCAGGGGGATGCTGTGTGTGTCACAGAGACGGATAATCAGGTTGACATCCGGCTCGTGCGCCTTGCAGGTCAGCGGATCGCGCAGGAAAAAGATCAAATCCAGCTGGTTCTGCTCGATCATTGCCCCCATCTGCTGTTCGCCGCCCACATGGCCGGCCAGAAATTTGTGGATGGGCAGATTGGTTACCGACTCGATCAGGCGGCCGGTTGTCCCGGTGGCATAAAGCTCGTGCTTTGCAAGTATTCCCCGGTAGGCAATGCAGAAATTCTGCATTAGTTTTTTCTTTGCGTCATGTGCAATAAATCCGACGTTCATGGGAACCTCCTTAATATTTTTTGGTCTGCAGACCTATATTGAGTACAAAACCAATACCGATATAAAAGCTGACAAGAGATGTCAGTCCATAGCTGACAAAGGGAAGGGGAAGGCCGGTATTCGGCATCAGCCCTGTTGCCACACAGATATTGACAAAGCTCTGGAACAAAATCAATGAAGCAAATCCGCAGCAGAACAGCATACCGGCCCTGTTCCTGGCCTGCCTGCCGATGCGGATGCATTCAAAGGCAATGATCAGCTCCAGAAGGATGATAATACAGCATCCGATAAATCCAAGCTCTTCACCGGCAACGGCAAAGATAAAGTCGGTCTGCGGCTCTGCAATAAAATTGCCGTTTTTGACAGAGGATACCACATTATTATTCAGGCCCTTTCCATAAAGCTGCCCGGAACCGATGGCGATGATCGAGTTCATCTGCTGATGTGCTTCCTCCGGATATTCCTCAGGCCTTAGCCAGGCCAGAATACGGGTTACCTGATAGCCCTTCATCAGCGTCTGTCCCGGCTGCATGATGATACTCATAAAGATAATGGCGGTCGGTACCAGCACGGCGATGATGCCGGCAATCACCTTATAGCTCAGCCCTGCGATAAAAATCATTGCGCAGTATACGAGCAGTATTACGATTGTGGTAGACAAATCCGGCTGCCGCAGGATCAGCACAAGCGGAATGCCGGTCAGGATAAGGGAGCCTATAATCAGCCGGCCGGTGTTTATCCTGTCCTCGTATTTGGAAAACAGCCTGGCGAAGAACAGGATCAGGATGATCTTTACGATATCCGACGGCTGGAACTGGATACCGGCGATCTGCACCCAGCGCTGTGCACCGTTTGCTTCCTCGCCGAACAGGATTACGGCCGTCAGAAGTGCCAGTCCGCCTATGTAGGCGATCCAGTAAAAGTTCATCACCCAGATATAGTCAATCAGTGAGAGCACCAGCATACAGACTATACCAAGCGCCATACCGTAGAGCTGGCGCTTCTGCAGATCTGCCTTGGCGCTGCCAATCAGCATAATCCCAATCACGGACAGCGCGACCACCCAGATGATCAGTCTGAATTTATAATCCCTTAATTTGTATTGTTTTAACATCCTTTACCCCTTGTTTCTTCCTGTGTGTAAACTCCAGTCTGATTTCACACTCCCAATATTCCTCGTCAAAATATTTTCTCAACACGTGTGACAGCTCCCGGCGGAGATTTTCCAGCTGTTCTGGCGTACACTCCAGACGCTCACAGCGCAGTGTTTCAAAAAGCCTTTCTTTTGCAACACGGCCAGATCTGCGGCGGCCCATCCCTGACGCTCCCATGGGAACGATCAGGCCTTCTTCCGGGCGAATAGCTGGGACAGCTTTTTGAAGAAGCCCTGTTCCTGCTGCAAATCCAACAACGGGACTGTCTCGCCCTCAAGACGGCGGCAGATATTGATGAAGGCTGTTCCGGCCAGAGAGTCGTTCCCGGCAACAGGCTCCCCCTGGTTGGTCGTGATCACGATACTCTCATCGTCGGTAACCGCCCCCAGCAGGTTCACCGAAAGAATCTCCACAACGTCCTCCACGGACATCATATCTCCCCGCTGTACCATATCCATGCGGATGCGGTTGACCAGAAGATCGATTTTTTTCATGCCTGCCGCTTCCAGCAGGCCGATAATCCGGTCGGCATCGCGGATAGCGGAAACCTCCGGCGTGGTGACTACGATTGCCCGGTCAGCCCCGGCAATCGCGTTTTTAAATCCCTGCTCTATCCCTGCGGGGCAGTCCAGGATGATGTAATCAAAAATTTCCCGCAGGCTGTCCACCAGCTTGATCATCTGCTCCGGAGAAACCGCGGTTTTGTCCCGGGTCTGGGCAGCCGGCAGCAGATAGAGGCTGGGATAGCGCTTGTCCTTGATCAGAGCCTGCTTAACCCGGCAGTTTCCTTCCACTACGTCTACCAGGTTGTAGATAATCCGGTTTTCCAGGCCCATGACTACGTCCAGGTTTCTCAGTCCGATATCGGTGTCAATCAGTACGACCTTTTTGTCCAGCATGGCAAGGCCTGTGCCGATATTTGCCGTACAGGTGGTTTTTCCCACTCCGCCTTTTCCAGAGGTAATTACGATTACTTCACTCATTATTCCAATCCTCCCGATCCGTTTTTCTTTCTCGTCAGTGCTGTCCGGTTCCCTCTTGAGTATTTCCACGAATCAGGCGGTAAAATCATGCATTGTATCGTTTGTGATGGGCTTGACATAAATATGCCCATCTCTGATGTAGGCAATTTTCGGCTCAATTGCGTAGTCTGTACTGTCTGCTGCCGAACGCTTTACAATTGCACTTCTCGCCATTTTATCTGCTATCCTGACCTGGGCGGGCTTCATGACCAGACCGGCCGCGAAGCAGGATGAGTCCCCGCCTGCTCCTGCATAGACAGAGCCCATGCAGCAGCCGAGCACTACAATATTTCCCCTGGAAATCACCTGGGCGCCGGGGTTAACATCCCCGAGAATCACCACGCTGGCTTCCGTCTCCAGCACCTGTCCGGAACGGAGCGTACCGCGGTAAAACTGCCCGTCATCCATTTTTTTCTCTTCCAGCGCCCGGTTTACGGCCGCCTTGTAATAGTCCTCCTCTTCCTTGCGTTCATCCACCAGGCAGAGGATGTGCAGGCCGGAGTTTTCCGTAATGATCCGGATCAGCTCCCGTTCCTGTTCTTTATTCAGCAGCCTTCCCGTAAAGGTCAGCGCCATTTTGGCGTTTTTGAAAAAGGGGGCCGCCTCTTTAAATTTATCTGCCGCACAAAGCGCCAGTTCATCAAACGGGAGTGACGGATCTAAATAGACCGTCAGCCCGTATCGATTACTTTTTATCATTACTGATGTGGTGTTCACCGCCGTTTCCTCCCTGCTTAGTCTGTACGGCTCTGGTCGTTGGTGATGGTCTGAACCGCATATCCTGTGATCAGCTCACTTTCCGGCTGCAAATTAAAGTAATAGGAAATAACATCCTTAGCCAGCGCTGCCGAGTTCTGGGAGGAATAGCCGTTGGCAATACGCACGGCCACTGCGATTTCCGGGTTCTCGTATGGGGCATAACCGATGAACAGCGCGTGGTTCGGACGCTCTCCGCTCTCCTCTGCCGTACCTGTTTTACCGGCTACCGTAACGCCGGTCAGGGTCTTTAGTACGCTGTTGTTCTGAGCCATCTGGAGCATACCGGAATGAATCGCGTTCCACAGGCTGTCCGGCAGGTCAACCCGGTTATGGATCTGCGGGTCCTCCTGCTCCAGAATATTCCCGCTGGAATCGGTGATCTTATCGATCAGGGTCAGATCATAGCAGGTTCCGCCGTTAGCGATGGTGGAGACATAGCGCGCCAGCTGGGCTGTGCTGAAGGCATTTGTACCCTGGCCCATGGCCGAGGGAGCCGCACCCAGGTCGGAAATCCGCGGGGCCGTTTCCGGTATCTCCACACCGGATTTGGCATCCAGGCCATACATGGAGGCATATTTTTCCAGGGCCTTCAGTCCCTTGTCATCATTATACTCTCCGTTGGCATCCAGAGCAAGCCGGTATCCGATGGTATTGAAGTAGTAGTTGCAGGAATCCCGGATTGCCGTGGATAATACCTCATAGCCGTGGGCTCCCGGAGAAATCCAGCATTTGATTTCCGGATCAACCTCGGTAAATTTTCCGGTACAGCTGATCCCCTCATCAATACCGACAACACCCTCCATAACGCCGGCGGTGGCGGCGACAATCTTATACGTAGAACCGGGAGCCGTTACCTCCTGGGTAGCCCGGTTGTAGAACGGGCTGGAGGCATCGCTGGCCAGCTTGGTGTAGTAGTCGGAATCCATATCATTGGCCAGGCGGTTGCTGTCGTAGCCGGGATAGGAAACCAGGGCCTTGACATCTCCTGTGTTCGGATCCGTTACCACTACGGAGCCGGAGCAGGGATACAGCGCCAGCTGAGAAGGCTTCAGCTCCAGATTGTAAATCTTTTCTTTAATAAAGTCATAGCCGCTGAGGGAGCCGTTCAAAAGGCTGTTGTATTCCGTGGTATCCATCTCCAGAATGCCCTGATCGAACAGAAGCAGGCAGACGTCCTCAGAGCTCAGGCTGTGTTCAACCAGCATATAGCGGTATACCGTCTTGCAGAAATCCAGATCATTGCTGAGATATTCTGTAATATAGTCCGCCAGCGCGTTGTAGGTTTCCTGGGAGTCCAGATATTCCAGATCCACGGAAATCTTGCTGATGTCAATCCAGTTCTGGGCAATGGCATAGGTCAGGAACTCCTGAAGGCTGATGCTCTGATCCTGCTCCCAGGCCAGATAGGTTTTATCCGTTTTATCGATGGCGTCCTCATTTAGTACGGCGGTGCCGGAAATCAGCATATTGTTGACAATATAGGTCATATAGGCCTGCATTTCCTTGTCCTGTGATCCGTCTGCATTGACCAGATCCCGGTATGCAGTCGGATTTTCGGAGGTCAGCTCGTTTCTGAGCTCCTGGAACACAGAGGCGGACTTGGTCAGAAAGGCCTGGTATACCCGCCGTTCAGTGTCCGTGGCATCGTCCGCATTCAAATGGCTGACATCCAGCACATTGTTTTCGAACAGGGCAAAATATACATCATAGACCGGGATACGGATATCGTCTACGGAGTTAACCCATTCGGTGTTGAACTCTTCGGTGTCTACCAGGTATTTCCAGACGATACCGGCAATATACTGTTCCAGGAGCTGGTAGATGGATTTCTGCAGCTCGCTGTCCAGGGTAAGATAGATATCGTCACCGGCCTGAGGCTCTACCCGGTCGGATACCTCCAGTGTTTTGCCCAGGTTGTCCACGTAGAGTACCTCATAGCCGTCCGTACCCTGGAGCGTGGTTTCCATTACCTGCTCCAGTCCGACCTTACCTACAATATCCTGAGAGTTGTAGTTGTCATCGATCTGGGAAAGCTCTTCCAGCTCTTCCGCAGATATCGTTCCGGTGTAGCCGATAATGGAGGAAAGGTATTCCGCATCATTATAATACCGCAGGGAGCTTTCCGAGACGGAAATCCCCGGAAAAATGTCAATATTCTCCAGAAGCTGGGCTACCGTTTCTTCCTTGATATCCTTGGCGATCGTCACGCCCTGGTATTTCTGATAGCTGATTTCTGCAATTGCGCTGCGCAGTGCGGTCAGCTGCAGCAGCTCTTCCTTTGTGTAGGAGGCGGGCAGGCCGTTGGCCTCCAGCTCCTCGGCGGTATAGATACCTTCGGCAAGCCCGAAGGATTTTTCCCCCGTCAGCTCATTCATCATCTCGGCTGCCGTGGCCTCCCGCTGCTCGGCGGTCAGATCCTCCGTATCCATCAGGCCGTAAACATCCGCTTTGAAACGAAGCAGATTCCAGCCGGATACGGTGAACTCATACTCTCCCACCGCATTCAGGCGGATGCGGAAGTTGGTGTAGACGCTGTCTCCGTGGGCTTCGATAATCCGGGCTACCCGATATAAAATACCGTTCAGCACCAGATTTTTCTGGCGTGTGCTTTCATACGTACCGTTGTCCTCAAATTCAACGCAGTATGCCAGCTTGTTGTAGGCGATTAGCTTTCCGTTGCAGTCATAGATCTGCCCTCTTGTACTTTCCAGGCTCCGCTCTTTGCGGATAGACAGGGTAAAATCCGTCTGATAGCTCTCGCCGTGAATAATCTGCAGGTCAAAAAGACGCTGGATCAGTACGAAAGCCATGGCGGCAAACAATACCGTCAGCACCATAATCCTGGAAGAAAACAGATGGTTTAGTTTTTTGCGAAAGGTTTTATGCAAAGTCGGTTACACTCCTTTTGTCCGGACCGCCGATTTTTTTGTTTATCCAGTAAAGCAGGCGGTATAGCACAATTGTCAGTACCAGTGTATACATCATTTCGGGCAGGATAATTCTGCCCAGGTAGAAGAAAAAGTC
>JAHZHG010000113.1:4328-7932 GCA_019420425.1 Clostridiales bacterium | reverse complement strand
ACATGCATAAGATTAAACCAGGTTTTCTCATTGATGTGCTCCAGCAGCCGCAAATCATAATCCGCATTTACTTCTTTAAACTCTTCCGGAGTCAGCAGGTCGCTGCTGGCATACTGGGAAGCAATGAAAAAGCCATCCGCTCCCGCATCCACGTATGCATCCGCCAGCTTAATATTGGTCTGCAGGATCGTCTCCAGCGCCTGATGAAGCTCCTGGTTATGCGTATGCAGAAACTCCAGCGTTTCTGCCGGTACTGTGGAATGGGTCATTTCCTGTACCCAGGGAATGGAGGTGAACAGCGTCGGTAGAATCGGCTTTGTCCCCCGATAATGCTCTGCCAGCCTGCGCACCACCTCTACCTCACGTTTGAGCACCGGATTTTCCTCCGGGTCCAGAACCGGAAGCCTGGTCAAATCCTCCGCCGTCCTGATCGGATATTCCTCAATATCTGCACTCCAGCGTCTGGGATCCTCCAGAAAATGGATTTTTCCGCCGTATGCCTCCGCAAAATAGTGCCCGTTTGGCATTACCTTGATAAAATCCCAGTCATTTTTATCCGTAAACGCAATTGTAGACTCTACAAATCGGTCCACATACCGATCAACCGCCGGCATGTGAAGCCAGCCTGCCACAGGCACTATGTCTGCTTTCTTTCCTTCCAGCAATGCTTTGATTCGTTCTGTTCCATTCATAATCGCTGCCTCCTATATCACATAATCATAATCCCTGATCATCCGGTTAAGAAACTGTCTTGTTCTTACCTCCTGCGGGCGGGTGAAAAACTCCTTTGCTGTGTTTTCTTCCACAATCACCCCGCCGTCCATAAAAATAACCTTCGTCGCAATGTCCCTGGCAAAAGACAGCTCGTGGGTCACCACGACCATTGTTGTCCCCTCCTTTGCCAGCTGGCGCAGGACGCCCAGCACCTCATCAATCAGCTCCGGATCCAGAGCCGATGTCGGTTCGTCCAGCAGAATCACCACTGGGTTTGCCACAATCGCCCTTGCGATGCCTACTCTCTGCTGCTGTCCGCCTGATAACTGGGACGGATAATAGTCATACCGTTCCGAAAGCCCCACCTTATCCAGCGCCCTTTTTCCCCTTTCTTCTGCTTCCTTCTTTGAAACCCGTCTGCCATAGACCAGTCCCTCCGTCACGTTCTCCAGAACTGTCTTGTTGGCAAAAAGGTTATAATTCTGAAATACAAACGCCATCTGACGGCGGATATCCAAAATATCCTTTTTTCCGGTTCTGTGCAGATCATAGGTTTTTCCATCAATGGTAAGTGTCCCTGCATCTGCCCTTTCCAGGTACTCGATACAGCGCAAAAGTGTTGTCTTACCGGAACCACTGGGGCCGAGGATGGCAATCACGTCCCCCTGCTCTACCTCCAGATCGACCCCCTTCAGTATTTCATTATCTCCGAACTTTTTGTGAACTCCTTTTACTTCCAGCATATTTTTCTTTCCTTTCAAGCTTTCTGCTTTACCGGTTTTCCGGTAAGATAAACCTTCTGCCGTTTTTCCAGCCCTTTAAATGCCGCTTCAATAATCACACACAGAAAAATATAGATCAGCCAGATATCCGCATATGCTTCGATGTAATTATAGCCGTATGCCGCCTCCACTTTTGCTACCGCGGTAACGTCCTTTACGGTCATCAGAAATGCCAGAGACGTAGATTTTACGAGACTGGTGGCTGTCGTGCAAAGATTGGGCAGGGCCGATGCAAGCGCCTGGGGAATAATAATCCGAAAATATGCCATTGGCACAGTAAGCCCTGCAGCCTCTGCCGCCTCCAGCTGGCCTCTGTCCACGGTCAGAATCGCGGAACGGAACACCTCCGTCAGCCCTGCTGTTGTATTCAGGATAAACACAATGTAGGCATATACAATGGGGTTTACCTCCCAAATCTTATAGCTGCTTCCCACCGCATCCAGCAAGCTCTGAAAAATGCTGGGAAACATACTGTAAATAATCAAGATCTGAACTACAATGGGAACTCCCCGGATAATGGACAGATAAACCGCCACCAGCCTTTTTCCCAAAGATGAACCGTTTATCCGGACAAGAGCAAACCAAAACCCCACAATCGCTGCGGCAGCAAAACTGATTCCCGCAAGCTTTAGCGTCACAGGCACCGCTCTTAAGCAGATCCAGAAAGTATGAATCAAAAATTCCACATTAAATGTCATGCTGCCGTTCCTTTCTGCCTTTTCCCAGGATACGCTCGCCCTTCCGCACCAGGCGCTCCAGAATGAATACCGTAATCCAGTAAATCAGCGCTGCGCTTAAATAGATTTCCCGGGAATGGGCGCCCAGATTATTCGAAACGATCAGGTTCGCTTTTCCGATCAGGTCAATAAAGCCGATGGTAAATGCATTTGCGCCTTCCTTGAGCAGCGTGATTACCGTGTTGCCAATATTCGGCAGCGCAATATACCACATCTGCGGCAGAATGATTCTCCGGTAAGCCTGGAGCTTATTCAGGCCTGCACAGGCCGCCGCCTCGTGCTGTCCCTTTGGCACAGCCTCAAAGGCGCTTCGTATTGCCTCCGACATGGAGGCGGAAAAAAGCAGCGACAGGGAAATTACAACAAAAACGCCCCGGTTTACCTCGTCAATATCCTTATGCAGAACCTCCAGCGAAAACTTGGGAATACCGTAGTACACCAGGAAAAGCATGACAATTGACGGTGTGCACCGCAGAATTGTCGTGTATCCGTTGGCTGCAGCCCTCAGCGCCCTGTTTCCGCTCAGCTTTGCCGCCGCCACTGCTGCCCCTAAAAGCAGCGCAGCAGTGGCGGAAACAACGGTTACCAGCAGCGTTATTCTCAAATACGGCGCCAAAGGGGCCAGACTGGTAAATACTAATTTTGCATCAAACTGCCGCATACTCCTCTTTCCCTCCTATGCCGCATTTGGCCGCGGCCATGTCCGGTATGGCGCTGTACCGGTTTAGTCCTCCTCAAGGAACTGTGTGGTATCCTCGCCCAGGAACTGCTCCAGCAGTTCGGTTATCTCTCCGTCTTCCCTCAGCTGCAGGATCGCCTCATCATAGGCATCGGCCAGTTCCTGCTGCTCTTTATTGAACAGCGGCCATGTCCGGGTTGCCGTAAATGTGCTCCAGGAAAGCTCATCCGCCAGTTCATGGTATGCGCCGTCCTCTGCAACTACGTTTGCGTCATACGTGGATTTGATTACCAGCCATGCGTCATAGCGTCCCTCGGCAATCCAGAGAATACCGTCCTGTACGGTAAAAGCCTCGGATTCCTCGACCTCGATCTGATTATCCGGATTTGCTTCATTGTATTTCTGCACCAGCGCATACTGTGCATCCTGCGGAGCTATCGGAAGAAGCTTTTTGCCCAGCGTTGCAATATCAGACAGGTCATGCACCTCCTCTTCCTCGTCCTTGCGGATCAGCAGACCGGAAGCGCTTGCTCCGAGATAGTTCTTGGGATAAATGTATTTTTCCGCTCTTGCATCGGTATAAAAGCAGTTCTTCAGACCCACCTCGTATTTTCCACTCTCCACACCGATCAGCAGCTCATCGTCCGTGGTCGGGATAAATGTAAATTCATACTGGGGAAGCAGCTCGTCAA
>JAHZHG010000113.1:0-4222 GCA_019420425.1 Clostridiales bacterium | reverse complement strand
TCAATCCGTTTGAATACGTCCACATCATATCCGGTGGCATCCCCATTATCATCGGTATAGGTAATCGGCTTTCCGGCCTGGGCATAGGCGATCTTGATTTTGGTAACCTCTCCGTCGCCTTCCGCCGATGCACTTATTGCTGTTGCTCCCAGTAAAGCAAATACTAACGCCGCTCCGAAAACCTTCTTGTTCTGATTCTTCTTCATGTTTTACTCTCCTTTTCCTGTTTTATCTGATTTTTACATACAAAAAAGCAGCCCACACTTTCCAGGCTGCATACTGTTTTTATAAACAAATATACCACGTCATTGCGACCGGAAACTGCTTCTCATTTTCCACGATTAAGAGCCAAATATCCACAGTAACAACAGCAACAACAACAGCCCATATTCCCCTTCGCATAAATTCTGATCATCATCGTATTTGCCTCTCCTTTCTTTTTCCTACTTAATAAGTATGTTTATATGTTTTGTATTATACTCTTCTTTTCTCAAATGTCAACCATTTTTTTCCAGCTTTGGGATTTTTCTATACCATCGTCTTTCTCTTAAAATGCGTAATCTTAAATTCGCAGTGATCGCAGCCCTCCTGGGCGCTGGTGCACAGCCATGTGCCGTTAAGCCCCAGTGCTTCCGCATGGCCAAAATCGCCGTAGCTGGCAATTTCACACAAATACGCTACCTCCTCCTGGGAAAGTCCCATTCTCTCCCAGCCCTGTACCAAAGCACATTTTCCTTCCATGCGCACGGTGGCGGCTTCCTCGGTGGATTCCACAATTGAATTGCCTTTAGCCAGCGTGTTGCCTACGCCATTGCAGGAAACCAGAAATTCAGCCATTCCTGCCGGATTCCCCTTTTGCCCCGCTCCAAAGCCAAGCACATTGGCTTTAAATTCCCCATAAGCATACAGCGCGCGTTTCCCGTATAGGTCAAACAGCTCTCTGGGCATTACCTGATAAAAAAATCCCAGGTATCTCGCCCGGTCCTCCAGCGCCGATTCCACAATTTTTCTGACCTCCTCGTATGTATAGGTGTCCTTTTTGTTGTCGTTCTCTTCCATTGTCTTATTCTCCTTCTATTTCCTATTTTGCGCTTCGTATATCCCTATATACTTAGTATGTTTATAGATTATTATATCCTTCTCTCTTTGTCAACTTATTTTTTCCAGACAACAAAAAAACTCCCGCTTTCCATTAACGAGAGTTTTTTCTTGCCGTTCTATTCTCTTCTTAACGCCTCAATCGGATCGAGGTTTGCCGCCTTTACGGACGGCAGCAGGCCAAATACGATGCCGATCAGCATGGAAAATGCCACGGCAATGATGGCGGCCGGTATGCTGATGGATACCGCCACTCCTGACAGACGATAAATCACCTCTGCCATAGCTATACCGCCAATTACCCCGAGGATACCCCCCATACTGGTCAGCACGGCCGCCTCGGTCAGGAACTGGGCCAGGATTACGCGCTTGCGGGCGCCGAGTGCCTTTTTCAGGCCGATTTCACTGGTACGCTCGGTAACGGATACCAGCATGATGTTCATTACGCCGATACCGCCGACCAGCAGGGAAATACTCGCAATCCAGATCAGCTGATTGTTCGTCGCCGAGCTGACGTCCTGGAGCTGTCTTGCCTGTTCCGCCAGATCCTTTGCCTTATACTTTATATTTTCATTGGTGACTGTCTGATTCAGGATTTCCTGTGTCTTCTGACCGGCCTTTGTCATATCATCCGTGCTCTTCGCCTTGACGATTACATTCTGCGGCTCATCGTACGTATAGACAATGGGCCAGGAGGCCAGAGGAATATAAATAAAGCCCTTGCTCTCCGATGCATAGGTATAGTAATCGCTTATTGTAGAAATCGTCGGTTCAAACGTGCTGGCCTCTTTTACCACACCGACCACGGTAAACGGCGATCCGCTGATCTCTACGACCTTGCCCAGGGGATCATCTGTCTGGAAGAGGTTGCTGGCCGCGGTTTCGTCCACAATCATCACCTTGCGGAACTGTTCATAATCCTCCGCGACAAAGCTTCTTCCCGTCTTTACCATGTAATTGCAGGTAGGAAAATAGCTTGTGTCAATCCCGCGGATGGATACGGAGTCGAGGGAGGTATTCTTGTAATACACCCCCTCTGATCCGTCCCGGCTGGTGTAGGCGGTCATGCTCACCACCTCATCCAGCTCCATAATCTTTTCCTTTGTTTCATCGCTGATCATCGGAATACCTGACGGTATGTCATATGTAGAGTAGATCGTATAATCATAATTGCTCTGGCTCAGCTTCACGTCAACGGTGTTGTTCCCCGAACCCACCAGATTTTGTTTGATGGCATCGTTTGTCCCTTTAATTGTAGATACAATGGAAATAATCGATGCTATACCGATAATAATACCCAGCATGGTCAGGAAAGACCGCATTTTGTGGGACCATATCCCACGAAACGATAATCGTATATTTTCTATCATCGCACTCCTCCTAGTAGTATATACCCATGCTGCCGTCGTTCAGCTGATCTACTACCTCTGTCTCATCCCCTTCGTTTACGCCATAGGGGAAGGCCACCTTATCCTCAAGCGTCAGGCCCTCCAGGATTTCCGTCGCGGAGCCGTAGATTCCCTTTCCGGTACGGACAACCTGCTTGTGCAGCAGTCCGTCCTCTCCCTGCTTATATACGTAGTATTGATCCATGCTGTCTCTGCGGATCAGATAGTTCGGCAGGTAAATCCCGGTGCCCGTGCTTACCGTATCCGGAAGCTGGTACTCCACATCTCCCTCTGTCAGATTGCCCGGTTCGGCAATATAAGCCAGGAACGGATAGTAGGAGGCGTTTGAATTTCCCGAGCCATAATTGGCATATTGTCCGGAAGTATCCGGATACTGGGAAATCTCTGTTATTTCTGCGGTGAAGCTATCGCCGGTCCAGTAGCTGCTGCCGGTAACCACATCCCCGATCTGGATTTCCTCCAGCAAGAGCTCGCTAAGCCCGCCCTTCAGGTAAAGTCCGGAAGCGCTGGTTATTTTCACGAAGCAATCATCAATTTCTCCGCCCTCCGGCGTTCCGATCGTTTTTACCACACCGTTAATTGTGCTCTTTACCACCTTCTGTTCTACCTTACGCTCATACTGCTTGATTTTCAGCTCGGATTCCCGAATCTGCAGGTTTACCTCTTCAATTTCGCTTTCTTTATCCTTAATTGCCTGTCTCAGCTCTTCCGCAGTATAGGATTCGCCAAAATCTCCCAGGTCGCCAAAGTCGCCGAAATCGCCAAAGTCGCCCATTTCATCCAGAATCTCTGACTCGCTTTCCTCCTCGGGAGGCGGGATCATTTCGTCCTCTTCCAGATAGATCAGGTATTCCTCGAGTACCTTATAGTTGGTTACCATGTCCCGCAGGCCAAGGCTTCCGTCCAGATCCATCAGCAGAAGGATATCGTAGGCATCCTTTGCCCGCTGGATTCCTGCCACATCGGTCTCCGGCGAGGAATCGTCAATGGCATCAATTAATGCAATCACATGGTATACCAGGGCAATGCGGTATGCGTTTTGCAGCTCGTTGATTTTTTCCTCTGCCTTATCGCCATACAGCGCGTTGATCGCGGCTATGGCTTCCTCTTTGAGCGAATACACCGTCAGCTCCTTCACCTTTCCGGTTTTCTCGCTGACCAGCTGCTTCACCGTACCGTTTGCCAGATTTTCCTGATAAATTTTCAGTGCAGCCTCTAGATCGGCAAGTACAAGGCCTGAGGTTGCGGTATCCGTTTTTCCGGTTTCGCTCTCACTCTCGCTTCCCGTCTCCGTCGTCTCCTCCAGTTCACTGGAATAGTCGTTCTTTACCAGTTTCATTGCGTTGATCGCGTCGATAAAGGTTTTTATCCAGGTGTCGTACTGCTCATTGGAAATGGGGGCCTCTGTTTCTGACTCGGATTCTGTTTCCGTCTCGCTTTCCGTGGGCACAGTTTCCGTCCTTACCACTATTGTGGTGGTTTCCGTGATTCCCTCAACGATATATTCGTTTTCATTTCCGGTAGTTCTGGCCGGAGTCTGGCCGTCTACCAGGACTTCAGTGACCTTATAGCCTTCTTTGGCCTGAACCGTAAAAACAATCTTGCCGTCTTTAGCTGTTCCCTTGGTATTGGTGACATCTTTTCCGTCTACCGTAACCGTCGCACCCTCTGCCACTTCAAACAGCACGTCATTTTTTCGGGAATTGTCCTCCGTA
>JAHZHG010000112.1 GCA_019420425.1 Clostridiales bacterium | reverse complement strand
AGCACCCCGATCTACATGGAGCTGGCGAAAAACGGCCGTCTGGCCGACCTGATCCAGTCCGGAGCCATCGTAAACACGGCATTCTGCGGCCCGTGCTTCGGCGCAGGCGACACACCGGCAAACAACGCCTTTAGTATCCGTCACTCCACCAGAAACTTCCCGAACCGCGAGGGATCCAAGCTGCAGAGCGGCCAGATCGCTTCCGTAGCCCTGATGGACGCCCGGTCTATTGCAGCCACGGCGGCAAACAAGGGATACCTGACCGCAGCCACAGACATCGATGCCACCTACACAAAACCGAAATACTACTTTGACAAGAGCATATATGAAAACCGCGTATTTGACAGCCACGGCGTGGCAGATCCTTCCGTAGAGATCAAATTCGGCCCCAACATCAAGGACTGGCCCGCCATGAGCGCCCTTCCGGAAAATCTGATCCTGAAGGTGGTATCCGAAATCCACGATCCGGTCACCACGACAGATGAGCTGATCCCCTCCGGCGAGACCTCATCCTACCGCTCCAATCCTCTGGGCCTGGCAGAATTCACCCTGTCCAGAAAGGACCCGGCATACGTAGGACTGGCCAAGGAGGTTCAGACCGCCCAAAAGGCCATCGAAGCGGGCAGCTGCCCGGCCGAAGCCCTTCCGGAACTGAAGCCGGTATTTAAGGCGATCAATACACAATACCCGGATGTGGACAAGACAAATGTAGGCGTAGGTTCAACCATCTTTGCCGTAAAGCCGGGCGACGGCTCCGCCAGAGAGCAGGCTGCATCCTGTCAGAAGGTACTTGGCGGCTGGGCCAATATCGCCCACAGCTACGCCACCAAGCGCTACCGCTCCAATCTGATTAACTGGGGAATGCTGCCCTTCGTGATCGAAGAGGGAGAGCTGCCCTTCAAGAATCTGGACTACCTGTTCATCCCGGAGATCCGCAGAGCAGTGGAAGAAAAAGCCTCCGAGGTAACCGCATACCTGGTAAAGGACGGCGGACTTACTCCGTTCACCCTGACCCTGGGCGAGCTGACCGACGACGAGCGACAGATCATTCTGGACGGCTGCCTGATTAATTACAACCGCATAAAATAATCCATCGGGAACTGCCGGTTTTTGGCAGTTCCCTTTGCTTTCCGGCAGTGAGCCGTATGTCCGCGCCACGGCAGCCCTATGAAGCATATTATTGTCCGCCAGGGGTTTTTAACGATTAAGGGCGGAGCAGACAGCAAAAAATTCTCCTCTGCCCTTACTCCGGCAGGGATGAGCCGACGATTGAGAAAAACAACAGCGATAATTGCTGAAATATAATAAATATTTCAAATAAATATAGAAAATAATATAATTAATACGATATAAACAATAATAAATAGAAAAAATAAAAGAAAAATTCAAAAATAGTGTTGACAAATTTGAAAAGGTTTGCTATTATATAACCATCAACAAGACCTAAATAAAGAAAGAAGCAGCTGATATACAAAATCAAACGTATATCGCACATTCAACAAAGGTCTGTTGTATATATAGATTATTAAAACAAGATAATCTAAACGACAAAGAAAGGGAGGAGGTCGATTCCAGTGGACATGATTGAATTTCATTTTTCTCAGTATAGCAAGGATATGGTAAGTGTTTCCTGTGTAAAAGACCTTTATCTCAGGTAAAACCAGCAGAATGTATTGAATAAACTCAATAAAATCGAAGCGAAAAGCTGGAAAACCGGTAAAGTAACACTTATTTCTATATTGAGAACCGAAACCTTAAATACGATCAGAGCATCGCCGAAGATGTCCGTACTTAAGAAAAACATATCTGAAAAGTTGAAACAGAGGTAAGTTAAGGTTATCCGCTGCTTTTGTTTTGACAAAGAAGAAAACAGGAGAAAGCTCACTTCGATTTGCACCTATTGATTTTGATAAAAACGATACAGAGATCGAATAAAATACAAAAAAATAAAAACTGAATAATTCAAAAGCCATCGGAATAAAAACCGGTGGCTTTTTTTCGTATAAAATTTCGACAAAAGCTGCAAAAATATCAGGTTACTTTTGACAAGGAAAAAGAGGTATGGTACACTTGAATATGTATAAGTATTGATAAGGAGTTCCTATGTCCAAATCCCGTCAGGATCAATACAAGCGGAAGAGGGATATGGGTTTATGGAGTATGAGGTGAATTGAAGTGGATAAGCATGAGTATAACCTCAAATTAGAGGAAATTGAAAAATTAGCCGGTCAGGGAGAATATGCAGAGGCGGCTAAGATAGCAGACGGGATCGACTGGAGAAGGGTTCGGAATATTCGTACCCTCTGCATGGTCAGTGAAATATATGAAGAAACAGGCCGCCTGGAGGAGAGCAGAAACATTCTGATCCGAGCCAGTAAAAGGGCGCCCCTTGGACGTTCAATTTTATATCGGCTGGTAGAATTATCCATAAAGATGAAGGAATTTGACGTGGCCGTGGAGTATTATACGGAATACGTGCAGGCCGCCCCGAATGACAACAGCAAATACATATTAAAATATAAAATCTATCGCGGCAGAGGGGCTGCGCTGGAGGAGCAGATTCAGATTCTGGAGGAGTATCTGGATCATGAGTATACGGAACGGTGGGCATACGAGCTGGCTAACCTGTACCAGCAGAAGGGCGACATGCAGAAGTGCCTGACTACCTGTGACGACCTGGTTCTGTGGTTCCACAGCGGAAAATACGTAATCAAGGCCCTGGAGCTGAAAAAGAAATATGCACAGCTGACGCCAAAGCAGCAGGATATTTACAATCACCGGTTCGAAATGGACGATGAGACAGAGATCGTTGAGGAAACTGTGATCAAGGATCCGCTGGATAAGGCAAAGGAAGAGGAGCAGCTGCTTCAGGAAAAGGCTAAACAGCTTCCGCCGGAGCTTTTGGAGGAAGGAAAGCCGGTCAAAGAAGTAGTCACCGACTCTATCGTCGCCGAGACAGAGAAAAAGATTGCCCAGGAGGTATCCAGACAGAAGGCCGAGCAGGAGGAGGAAGCCGCCCGGGCGGAAGCGGTTATGGTGGATAGCCAGCTGGACAAATTCGATACAAAGCAGATGCAGGAGGAGCTGGCCAAGAGTATGCGCTCCATTATTTCCGGCATGGCCCGCAGAGAGGATGTTTCTACGGAGGGACTGGGCGCCGCATATGTAATACCGGCAGCAGTAGCGGGAGAAAAGGCTCCTGAGCCGGCAGCTCCTTCCAATCCTGAGCCGAAGGTTTGGCCTGAGCCGTCGGATGACGAGCAGCTGGAGGGACAGATGTCGATCGACGATGTACTCCTGTCCATGAGTGCAAAAGAAAAAGAACCGGAGGCAGAAGTCGCTGCAGCTGCAGATAAGACAGAGCCGGAAGAATATGCCAAACTGGTAGAGCCGGAGCCGGAGATCCTGGATGAGGACGCCGGTGACAGCGCCGAAGAGACAGAGGAGGAGAATCTGGATGCCGATGATGAACCGGCAGAGGTTCCCATGGATAAGACCATCGATTTGTCAAAGAGCGCTGAGCGTGTAGCCAGACGCAGGGCCATGGACATTCCCAGGCAGGAGCCGGTACAGGAACCAGTACAGGAACCGGTACGTGCCGCTGAACCCGAAGCGCCGATTGATGAGCCGAATGAAGATGTATATGAGGAAGAGGCACCAAATCAGGGCCTGTACTTAAAGCCGGGCCAGAGAGAAATGTTTGCCTACTTTGCCGATATTCCGGGAATGGAAGAGCAGATCGTAACGGCAATCGCCCAGGCAGTGGAAAAAGAAGGCGACCGCACCTCAAAGACGGGTAACATTTTGATTTTTGGCGCCCACGGCAGCGGAAAAACGACGCTGGCCATGAACCTAGCCAGATGCATTTTCCAGGAGCGGGGGATTGAGGTAGTAAAGGTTGCAAAGATTTATTCCTCAGATCTGAACAGAAAAGATATCCCGGCTACCATAGCCAGGATTGCCGGAGGGATTTTGATTGTCGAAGAGGCCGGAGACCTGGAGGATATGATTGTAGATCAGCTGACCACAGCTATGGAGTTCAGGACAGACGGCCTGATCATTATTCTGGAGGACGAGCAGCGGTATATCCATGAGCTGCTGATGCGTCATCCGAGATTTACGATGAAGTTCACCTCACAGATCTTTATTCCTCCGTTTGGCGTGGAAGATCTTTTGCATTTCGGACACATCTATGCGGAGGAAAACGGATACATCCTGGATGAAAGCGCAGAGAACGTACTGTATCAGCGAATCTGTGACGTCCAGGCTCAGGGCAATCCGGTATCCATCAGCAATGTAAAGGAGATTGTAGACGGTGCCATTGCCAAGGCAGGCAAGGTGCTTCGCAAGATGTCCCGTTCCGTAAGGAAAAAGCGGTTTGATGATAACGACTTTATTATTCTCTACGATAAGGACTTCAAGTTCAAATAAGCATAAGCTTAAGGGAGCTGCCGTAAAAATATTTTATACGGCGGTTCCTTTTTTGTTGACTTTGTATATACCGAACGGTATAATAAGGCTATGGAGGACAGCTATGGATAATAAGACGAATATTATGCAGTGTGCGCAGGAGCTGTTTTATGCCAAAGGTTACGACGCAGTGGGAATACAGGAAATTGTTGATAAGGCAGGGATTACCAAGCCCACCCTCTACTATTATTTTGGCAGCAAGTACGGCCTTCTGCAGGCCTTACTGGAGACAAAGCTGGAGGAAATGCTGGTTCAGATGCGCTGTGTGGTTCAGGAGGGCGGAAATATCAAGACGGTATTGGAGCGCATGGCTGAAGTACATGTCGGAGCCTTCGCCAAGGACCGAAAGTTTTATATGCTGACGATGGCCCTGCTATATTCTGCCAGAGAAAATGACGCATACAAAGCTGTTCATCCGTATATTACTGAATTGTATCAGATTGTTGTGCAGGCATTTGAGGGAGCAGCCCAGCAGCTGGGAAATATGAACGGAAGGCAGAAGCAGTTTGCCGTTGGTTTTCTGGGTACAATTCATCACTATCTGCTGCTGTGCGAGGCAGAGGATGACGGAGAGTTTGCCAAGAGAAAGGCCGGGATTATCCAGTCGCTTGTACATCAGTTTATGCATGGTATTTTTTCTTAAAAAAACGACTGACTGGAGGATTGGCTATGGGAGTCTGGTATGAACAGACAGCATTTTATCATATTTACCCGCTGGGCCTTTGCGGAGCGGAAAAGGAAAACCGGGTAGCGGAGGTGCAGCACCGGTTTGATGAGATTACCGGGTGGCTGCCCCACATCCGCGAGCTGGGCTGCAAAGGAGTATATATCGGCCCGCTTTTTGAGTCCACGACTCATGGATATGATACAAGAGATTACCGTATGGTGGACAGAAGGCTGGGAGATACTCAGGATTTCCAGAAATTTGTACGCACAGCCCATGAGCTGGACATCAAGGTTGTAGTAGACGGCGTATTTAATCACACGGGAAGGGAGTTTTTCGCTTTTCAGGATATCCAGAAAAACAGAGAAGGATCCAGATACTGCAGCTGGTATAAGGGAATCAATTTCGGCTGGAATAACCCGTATAATGACGGCTTCGGCTATGAAGCATGGAGAAACTGTTTTGAACTGGTCAACCTGAATCTGCAGAATCCCGAGGTAAAGGATTATCTGTTCGACGTGATCCGCTATTGGATTGATACCTTTGATATTGACGGCATCCGTCTGGATTGCGCGGATTGTCTGGATTTTGGATTTTTAAAGGATATGCGCCGGATGACCGACGGAATAAAGCCGGAGTTCTGGCTGATGGGTGAAGTGATCCATGGAGACTATGCCCGCTGGGCAAATCCGGAGATGTGCCATTCTGTGACTAATTACGAGCTGCACAAAGGACTTTATTCCGGACATAACGATCACAACTATTTTGAAATTGCCCATACGATCCGCCGGCAGTTTGATGCCAACGGCGGCATTTACCGGGGAAGAACCCTGTACTCTTTCGTGGATAATCATGACGTAGACCGTCTGGTAAACAAGTTAAATGATAAGCGGCATTTATATTCGGTATATGCATTACTCTATACACTGCCGGGAGTACCTTCTGTCTACTACGGATCAGAATGGGGAGTATCCGGCAGAAAAGAAAATCACTGTGACGATGGACTGCGGCCCAGACTGGTACTGGCAGACTGCGAGGCCAATCCGCCGGAAAAAGGACTGGCGGAATGGATTTCTTTCCTGGGAAAGGCCAGAGAGGAGTATCCGGTGATCGGTGAGGGCGCCTATCGGGAGCTGCTGCTGACCAACTGGCAGTATGCATTTGCGCGGATATCCGGTCAGGAAGGAATGGTGACAGCGGTAAATAACGATGAAGAGCAGGCTGAGCTGATTATACCGATGCCATTCGGCGTGCAGAGCGCAGTAGATATAAAAAGCGGGGAAACCCTTGCAGTCAGAGACAACCGGCTGATGGCAGCGGTAGGCCCGGGGGAAGGAAAGCTTATTCATATCAAAGGATAATCGGAGGAAAATATGGCAAACGGAACATCAACAAGAAGAAAAAAAGCAGCAGCGGAAAAGCCGCGAAAGGAAGAAGTACAGACCGCTCCGGAATTTGTTACGGAGATGGATCAGTACCTGTTTGGGCAGGGAACCCACTATGACATTTACAAAAAGCTGGGTGCCCATTTATCTGTCCAGAACGGGGTAAAGGGAATGCATTTTGCTGTCTGGGCGCCAAACGCCCGAGCAGTGAGTGTGGTCGGCGATTTTAACGGCTGGGAAGAGGGGGCAACCCCGATGCAGCGTCTGGAGCCGTTGGGGATTTATGAGGTATTTGTTCCGGAGCTGGGCCTGGGCGAATTATACAAATTTTTAATTACTGCCCAGGACGGAAACAAGCTGTATAAGGCGGATCCGTTTGCCAACTATGCAGAGCTGCGGCCCGGAACGGCATCGATTACAACAGATATCACCGGATTTACCTGGAGCGACAAAGCGTGGATGACCAGGCGGCAGACGTTTGATCCGGACACCAGCCCGATGTCTATCTATGAGGTACATATTGGCAGCTGGAAAAAGAATCCAAAGAAAGATGAGGAGGACCCCGGATTTTATAATTATCGAGAGTTTGCCCATGCCATTGTGGATTATGTAAAGGATATGGGCTACACACATGTGGAGCTGATGGGTATATCTGAGCATCCTTTTGACGGCTCCTGGGGATATCAGGTTACGGGCTACTATGCGCCGACGTCCAGATATGGTACGCCGGAGGACTTTATGTACATGGTCAACTACCTGCATAAGAATAAAATCGGCGTAATCCTGGACTGGGTACCGGCCCATTTCCCGCGCGATGCCCATGGACTGGCCAACTTTGACGGAACCTGTGTATATGAATATGCAGATCCGCGAAAGGGCGAGCATCCCGACTGGGGAACCAAGGTGTTCGACTTCGCGAAAAATGAAGTCAAAAACTTTTTGATCGGCAATGCTTTGTTTTGGCTGGAGCAGTTCCATGTTGACGGACTGCGTGTAGATGCCGTGGCTTCTATTTTATACCTGGATTACGGCAGACAAGACGGCCAGTGGGTACCAAACATCTACGGGGGAAACAAAAATCTGGAAGCAATTGAATTTTTTAAGCATTTGAACAGTGTTGTACTGGGCAAGTATCCGGGGGCGGTGATGATTGCAGAGGAATCCACTGCCTGGCCAAAGGTTACCGGAAAACCCGAAGATGACGGCCTGGGCTTCTCCATGAAGTGGAATATGGGATGGATGCATGACTTCCTGGAATATATGAAACTAGACCCATATTTCCGCAAATGGAACCATAATAAGATGACCTTTTCCATGACATACGCTTACTCGGAAAAGTATGTGCTGGTACTTTCCCACGATGAGGTCGTCCATTTGAAATGCTCCATGATCAATAAAATGCCGGGATTATATGATGACAAATTCGCAAACCTGAAGGCAGGCTACTCTTTTATGATTGGCCACCCGGGCAAAAAGCTGCTGTTCATGGGTCAGGATTTTGGACAATTCCAGGAGTGGA
>JAHZHG010000111.1:480-8119 GCA_019420425.1 Clostridiales bacterium | reverse complement strand
ATGTATCCGCCTTCACCCTGGATCGGTTCGACGATCATTGCGGCGACACATTCCGGATCGATCATTTTATGGAAGATACCGTCAAACTGCTTCAGGCATTCCATATGACATTTTCCCTTTTCCTGATGGAACGGACAGCGGTAGCAGTTTGCGTAATCTGCCCAGTACACCGAAGGGAGCAGCGGCTCATAGTATTTTCGGTAGGCGGCGTTTGAACCGGTGATGGAGGTACAGGCGAGGGTTCTGCCGTGGAAGGAGTTTTTAAAGGAAATAATGCCGGGACGTCTGGTTACGTATTTCGCCAGCTTCATGGCGCCTTCGTTTGCCTCGGCTCCGGAATTGCTGAAATATACCTTGGTATCCCCGCCGGTCAGCTCCACCAGACGCTCGGCCAGCTCCACATAGGATTCGTAGTAGACCACGTTGTGGCCCACATGGATCATGGTATCCAGCTGCTTTTTGATGGCATCGGCCACACGCTGGTTTTTATTGCCCAGGTTGTTGACGGCTACGCCGGACGCGAAATCCAGGATTTTTCTGCCGTCCTCGGTGTACACATAGCAGCCCTCGGAATTTACTACGCCAAGGGTCGTGGCCCTTCCGGCAACAGCCGGCATTACCTCCATGCACCGTTCATACATGCTTTTCATTTGCTTGTCCTCCTAAAAGTCTATTTCTTTTCCATAGTAAACGGCATCCAGCATCTTTTCCATTGCCGGAATATCCATTTTTACCGGATTTACCTTTGTTGCGCCCAGCATGGCGTGATCCAGCAGCAGGTCATATTTTTGCCGGTACTGCGCCTCGGTAATGCCGCAGTCCTGAAAGCTGTTGGGAATGCAGAGCTTTTCCCGCATCTCCAGGATCGCATCGATGATATTTTCGCATCGACAGTGATAGGAAAGCTCTTTTAGTTTTGCGGCGACTGCCGGGTCTCGCTGATTATAGATGAGTGCGTAGGGCAGAATTACCGCATTGGTAAGGCCGTGGGCCATATTGAAGGCGGCGCCGAAGGAGTGGGCGATGCCGTGCACCATGCCAAGTCCCACATTGGCAAAGCCGATGCCGGCCATGGCCTGATAATTCAGCATTTTCTCCCTTGCCTCGGCAGTCTTTTCCCTGTAGGAAACGGGAAGCCATTTCATGATCCCTTCAATGGCAGACCGGCAGATACCCTCGTCGAAATCGTCCAGATTATGGTTGGTGTACGCCTCTATGGCATGGGTCAGGGCGTCCATGCCGGTTTCCGCAGTCACCTGATCCGGCATAGTCAGGGTAAGGTCGCTGTCCAGGATGGCAATGTCCGGACGCAGACAATCGGTCATAATCGGGACCTTCAGTTCTTTTTCCGTGTCCGTAATCACGCAGCCTCTGGTCAGCTCGGAGCCGGTTCCTGCCGTGGAGGGGACACAGATCAGCGCGGTTTTTCGTTCCGCGGGAATGCCATTTCTGGCGTTGATTTCCAGGACATTGTCAAAATTCAGTTCCGGAAATTCATAGAAGAGCAGCATTGCCTTCGCACAGTCCATGGCAGAGCCGCCGCCGATGGCGATGACGGCCTGGGGCCTCCACTGGTTCAGCTTTTCCAGGCCTTCATTAACCTCCTCAATGGAGGGATTCTTCCGGATCCCGGAGTGAACCATAGTCTTACAGCCGGACTCCTCCAGATAGGAAACCGCCTTGGCAATGACGCCGGACTTCAGCATGGATTTTCCGCCGGTAACGATCACTGCCCGGTCATAGTGAAGCTCCTTCAGGGCGGACAGCGCGCCGGAACCGGTAATGATTTTTCTGCCGCTGAGCGTTAATTTTTTCATTCATATCCTCCTCGTAGTGCTAAATCAGGCTTCAAAAACATCCGGCATTTTCAGCTTCAGATACTGGCGGCACATCTCCACACAGCCAGCAATACCGGCTTTTTCACTGTTCAGAATCATATCGTAGTTTATCGGGCTTCTCCAGTCGCCGCCGTTTGTGTAAAAGCGGTAATAATCCGTGCGGTACTTATCGCTCTGGACGATGATGCGGTTTGCCTCTTTGGCGGATACCTCCATCCGCTCCATGGTTCGCTCGATACATGCCTGGCGCGGTGCTTCGATATATACCGATATTTTGCGGGGATGATCCCGCAGCACATAATCGGCGCATTTTCCGACAATGACGCAGGACTCATTTTTCACCAGCTCATTAATGATCTGAATCTGGTGGTTAAACAGGCTGCGGTTTGAGGTGAAATCCCGGTCTACGGGGATGAAGCGCATAGCCCGCGGAAGCTCACGAATGGTTTTCATCAGATAGCTGCCGTCGAGCTTTTCGTCAGCCTTTACGTATTCTGATTCATCCAGACCGGTCATCTGGGAAGCAAGGGTGAGGATGCGGTTCTCATAGCAGTGAATCCCCAGGGATTTGGCCAGCTTGGAGGCTACCTCTTTTCCGCCGCTGCCGAAGCCGCGGGCCACGGTGATGACATAATTCTCCATTCACAATTCCTCCTTAAACATAGTTGGGAAAAAGTTACTTTTCAAGAGTGAGGGGCGGCTTTTGCGCAGCAAAATTCGGAATACCGCCCCGAATCGTTACGATTTGCGGCCTCCCAGGCCGTGAATCGTAACGGGAAAAGAGAGAGCCAGGCCAAAATGGATAAAGCTGCACGTATAAATACGGCAGCTCCGTCCCCTTTGACCTGGCATCTGTTATCTACTTTGTCCTTTGCGCACATTATAGCTCACCCGTTTTTAAATTTCAATGGAGAAAACCCAAGGAGGCAAATTTGGTATCCTTATATAACAAATCTGTCATAAGAACAGCCGGATTTGGTATTTGACTTATTCTGCCCCGGGTATTTAAAATGCAGATAATCAAATTGTCAGTTAGAAAAGGAGTGGAATGCGCAAATGCTGTACGATTTAGCGATTATCAATGGAACAATTGTGACTCCCCAGGAGGTTTATGCAGGAAATATCCTGGTGAAGGAGGGAAAGATTGCGGCGATTACCGCGCCGGGCACGGAGGCAGAGGCAAAAACGGTATATGATGCGGCCGGAAAGCATGTGTTTGCCGGGTTTATCGATACCCATGTACATTCACGGGACGGAGGGGCAACCCACAAGGAGGATTTTGCCCATTCCACCATTTCCGCAGCCTGCGGGGGAATCACCACCCTGCTGGAGATGCCAAATGCGGTGCCGGCGGTGGTAAACGAAGACCATTTTCAAAAACAGAAGGCAAACCTGGCTTCTAAGGCCTACATTGACTTTGGCATGTGGGCATTATGCATCGGCGACCGGAACAATGCCGATCTGGCAGAGCTGGACGAGGAAGGCGTGGTTGGATACAAGTTTTTCTGGGGCTACGCGATCCGCAAGGACAACTACAACCTGATCTACAGCCCAAAGGCTATGGATGACAATATTATCCCGCCGCTGGCGGACGGCGAGGTATACCGGATTTTCGAGACAGTAGCCAAAACCGGAAAGGAAATCGCCATCCATGCGGAAAATGCCAGCCTGATCCGCGACCTTTCCGCCCGGTTAAAGCCAGAAGATTTCAAAAATCCATACGAGGCTCTGCTGGCCCAGCGGCCCATACTGGCCGAGGTGACAACCTCCCAGCTGGCTATCTCCTTTGCCGAGGCCACCGGCGCCCATCTGCACATCCTGCATGTCAGCGCGGGCGAAACGGTAAGGCTGGTGCGTGAAGCTCAGAAAAAGGGTATACATGTCACGGCAGAGACATGTCCCCATTACCTGTTTTTGACCTCCGACCGGTTTGAAGAGGTGGGCAACATGATGAAGGGCTATCCGCCTGTACGCCATCAGGAGGATCAGGATGAACTGTGGCGGGGGCTGCTGGACGGCACGCTGAATCACGTCTGCTCAGACCATGCGCCTCATACGGCAAAGGAAAAAGAGGGCACGCTGGCGGATATTCCGGCCGGGATGTGCGGCATAGAATCCATGGTTCCGCTGATGGTCACTGCGGTTAACGACGGAAAACTGACTATGCAGCAGCTGGCCGCCGTTCTGTCGGAAAATCCGGCGCGGCACTATGGAATCTGGCCGCAGAAGGGCAGCCTGCAGACAGGCACTGACGCGGATATTACGATTGTGGATTTTGCAAAGGCTGGCGTGGTAGAGGCAGAGAAGCTGCATTCCGTCAGTAAGATTACCGCATTTGACGGCTTCCCCTTAAGCGGAATGCCGGTGGCAACCTTCCTGCGGGGCGTAAAGATCGCCGAGGACGGGGAACCCACGCTGGAGGCGCCCATGGGCGTGTATGTTCCGGCAGAAAAGAGAACAGGCAAATAGGCCGGCAGGGAGGGCAGAAATGCGTATATTGGTGATTAATCCAAACAGCGACAGCCATACCGGGGAAATTTTGCAGAAAAAGGCAGAGCAGCTGGCTCTGCCCGGGGTAAGTGTGGAAACAGTCTGTCTGACCACCACGCCAAAGCTGATTGGAAGCTATGAGGACTGCGCCGGGGCGGCGGTGGAGCTGCTGGAGCTGATCCGGGAAAAGCAGGCAGAGTACGATGCGTTTATCATCGCCTGCCATTCCGACCCCGGACTGGATGCGGCCAGAGAGATCTCCGCAAAGCCGGTCTGGGGAATCGGCGAAGCCTCCTTCCGGATGGCGCCGTTTTTCCATCCGCGCATGGGGGTGCTGGTCCCTTCGGCAAGGACAGGCGGCCGCAAGTATGATTCGGCGAGAAAATATTTCTGCAATGAGAATCTGTTCACCGTAAAGGTAAGCAAAAGCGATGCATATGAGGATCTGCGGGAGGCCGGAAGGCAGGCGGCAGAGGAAGGCGCGGGCGTGCTGGTTCTGGGCTGCGCGAATTATTCCGCTTATGATGGACGGCTGGAGCGTGAGCTGGGCGTGCCTGTGCTGGACGGCCTGGCCTGCGCGATGGCCCTGGCGATGGGGATGCATCCTTATGCGGAGGCAAAAAAAGCCGGAAAGTAACCCAGGCAGATAGCCAAAAAGGAGGAAATTCAGAATGGAGCTGAAAAACGGATTGGGAATAAAGTGGCCGGACGGCAAGCGGATTGCGCTGATGGTCACCTTTGATTTTGATGTACAATGGCTGCGCTACTCCAGAAACGGCAGAAAGCCGCTGGGCTTTGCCGACCAGTCCAGAGGGGAATACGGCCCGGAGGAAGGCATGGCGCGTATCCTGCGGATACTGGAAAAGCATGGCGTGAAGGGTACCTTTTTTGTGCCGGGACGTGTGGTAGAGGAATATCCCGGGCAGATCCGGGAAATCGATGAAGCAGGCCACGAGCTTGCCTATCATGGCTGGGCCCATGAGGACAGCCTGGAGCTTACCTGGGACGAGGAGTGGGAGAATATGGAGCGGGCAGAGGCTGCTTTTCTATCCACAGTCGGGAAAAAGCCGGTGGGAGCAAGGGGCTGCTGGAATGTCACCCACGAGTACACGCCGGAAATGCTGAGAAAGCGCGGCTATACGTACTCTTCCGTAATGAAAACCTGTGACTTTGCGTATTTATATCCGGAAGAAGGCGAGGCTCCTCTGGTGGAGCTTCCCACGGAGCACAGCTTTGATGACTACACCTATTTCTTTTTCACCTTCAACAGCCCGTTCCACCGGAGCAATTATCCGATCGACTATGTGTTTGCGTTTTGGAAGGATGCGTTCGATGAACTGGCAGAGGAAGGGGACAAAATCATGGTATTAAAGCTCCATCCCCAGCTGATCGGACGTGCCAGCAGGGCAGTGCTGCTGGACCGGTTCCTTGCGTATGCCAAAGAAAACGGGGCATGGATTGTACCGTGCGCGGAAGCGGCAGGCTATGTGGCGGCAAACACGACAGCGTATGTGCAGGCCGGGGCAGCCGGCTATGAGCCAATGGGCAGTGCGGAGAATAAAGCCGGTTTGGCACAGGAGAGCCAGACGGATGCGGCAGCCGGAAAATGCACAGTCCAGGGTGCCGGATGCGGGATAAAGACGGAATAGGGAGGGACGAAAAGATGATTTGGCCAAATGGAAAGCGGATCGCCATTTTAGTGGCATTTGACATTGACGGAGAGCTTTTGTGGCTCCAGCGCAACAAAGAAAACAATAGACATTTGACAAACCTGTCCCGGGGGCGTTATTCTACATTACAGGGAGTTCCAAGAATCCTAAAGCTGCTGAAGGAAGAGGAGATCAAGGCGACATTTTTTACGCCCGCCTGGATTGCCGAGCAGTATCCGGAGGTGGTAAAGGCGATTCACGAGCAGGGACACGAAATCGGCTATCATGGCTGGATGCATGAGGCTAGGGATAATTACGAAGAGGAGAAGGCCCTGATGGAGAAATGCGACCGGATCTTTATGGATCTGATCGGCACAGTACCCGTGGGACACCGTGCGCCGGAGGGGAACCTTCACGAGTTCAGCCTGCGGCTCTGGCATGAGCACGGCTATATCTATTCCTCAAACTGGAGAAACAGCGACGGCCCGTTTATCCATCAGCTGGACGGAAAAACGATTCCCCTTGTGGAGCTCCCGAAGGACTCTGTATTTGATGACACAGCTTACGATCTGTATACGGAATGTGCGCCTCAGCGCGCAGGCCTGAGAAGCGGAAGGGAAATGTGCCAGGTCTGGCGGGATGAATTTGACGCCCTGGCCGAAGAGGGGCGGATGATTAACCTTGTGATGCACCCCCAGTTTATGGGAAGACCCGGAAATCTCCGGCCGTTTCGTGAGCTGCTGCATTATATGCGGGAGAATGGAGCATGGTTTGCCACGAATGCGGAGGCGGCCAGGTATGTACTGAAACAGGCCGGGATGATGGACAAAGAGGCATAACCGCAGCCTCAGCCCGCGGGCGTAAGCGCCCGGAGAAAAGCCGGTTCCCGGCCTGAACCTGAATGCGTCGCCATTGGCGCTTTGCCATGAATGAAGGCCTTTAAGTTAGGCATTCTTGCGTGCATACCGTTTAACTGGTGGCAGGACTTTCCACAGTCAAGGAAGGACAGGTGCGGGAACATGGAATTACGATATTTGAAATGCTTTCAGAAGGTGGCGGAACTGCAGCATATCTCCCATGCTGCGGACGAGCTGCATATTGCCCAGCCGGCGCTGAGCAGGATTATCCGGAATCTGGAGGAGGAGCTGGGCGCAGAATTATTTGAGCGCACGGGAAAAAGTATTCATCTGAACCGGAACGGAGAGATTGTCTATCAATATGCGGGAGAAATTTTTCAGACTCTGGACAAAATGAAGGCGGAGCTAAGCAGCCAGAAGGACATTCAAAATTCAGTCATCCATCTGGCCTTCAATTCCGCCTCATGCCTGATTCCGGCCCTGGCTGCAGAGTTCATGCAGAAAAATCCAGGCGTCTCGCTGCAGTTTGCCAATGGAAGCGAGAAGGAGGAAGCCAATGTCATGTTTAACATTGACTCCTATTATCAGATCCTGGAGCAGCCGGAGTTCCAGCCGCTGCTGAAGGAGGAAATGCTGCTGGTGTACGCACCGACGCACCGTTTTGCCTCCATGCAGGAGATCACGCTGGAGGATCTTTCGGGGGAGACCTTTTTATTCTCCAAGGACTGCCATTCTGTCTATAACATCACCCAGTCCCTGTGCGGCCTGAACGACCGGAAGCCTCCGGTCATGATCGAGTGCGTAA
>JAHZHG010000111.1:0-470 GCA_019420425.1 Clostridiales bacterium | reverse complement strand
TGGATTCGGGCTTCGGCATTGCCCTGATGCCAAAGGTCACCTGGAATCTCAGCGCCCACCCCGCCCTGCAGTACCGTGCAATCCCGGGCGGGCCGTATTATCGAACCCTCTACCTGCAAAACATGTTCCAGGCCAGCAGCTTCGCGGCGGGGGAACGCTTCAGGAAATTTTGTGTGGAATTTTTTGGAAGGGTGCAGAGGATAGCGGCAGAGAATGATACATGTAAAAAAAGTATTCTTTCGTTATTGGCGGGGGAGGAGGAAAAAGGGTAGGAGCTGTGCTTCTAAGACGTGAGTACAAATGCGGAGGTTTTTCTGCATTAGAGTGGTCAAGAAACTACGATTTTTCTCCAATTAGTAATCGCTGGAAAGCTTTCTCCGGAAGGAAGCCAAAGAACTTCCGACTTTTAACCTATCGGCTTTCGTATTCAGCCCCGGCAGGCCCACTATGCCCCGCAGACAGTAGGTAAA
>JAHZHG010000110.1 GCA_019420425.1 Clostridiales bacterium | reverse complement strand
CTGTATGCGCTGGATCATATCCAGACCAATGATCATCAGACAAAATCGGGAGTAATTGATCTGTGGATTTCCTGTATTGAGCATAATACCCCACCGGAGATCTCCGGAGAAGATGCACTTCATGCAATGAAGGCCGTTTTTGCCGCGCTTCGGTCCGCTGAAACCGGAAAAACAGTGGAAGTAGAATAAGGAGGAAATCATGAGGTCAATTACTTTAGCTTCGGGACAATTTGGAGACCTTGATCTGGAGGAGCTGTGCATATGCGCGAAAAAAATGGGGTATGAGGGCCTGGAACTGGCTACCCATGCGCATTTTGATGTGCACCGTGCGTGCAGTGAGGAAGGGTATGTGGATCAGGTGAAGGATACACTCGCCAGATATGGACTGTCATGTTATGCAATTTCAGCTCATCTGGCAGGCCAGTGCGTGGGAGACCGGCCGGATGTACGGCTGGACAATTTTGCACCGGCGAGACTGGCAGGAAAGCCGGAGGAAATTCGCAGTTGGGCCATTGACGAGATGAAAACAACAGCCAGAGCAGCTAAAAAGCTGGGAGTAGACGTTGTGACCGGATTTATGGGTTCTCCCATATGGGCATACTGGTATTCTTTTCCGCAGACTACACCGGAGATGGTGGATGCAGGCTACCAGGAGATTTACGAGTTGTGGACTCCGATTTTTGATGTATTTGATGAATGTGGAGTTAAATTTGCATTAGAGGTACATCCCACGGAAATCGCCTTTGACTACTATAGTACCGAGAGACTGTTGAAAACCTTTGATTACCGTCCGGTGCTGGGGCTTAATTATGATCCGAGCCACCTGGTATGGCAGGGGGTAAACGAGCTGATTTTCCTGAGAGATTTTGCATCCAGGATTTATCATGTGCATATGAAGGATGTAAAGTTGACAAAAGATCAAAAGGCGGGAATCCTGGGTTCCCATCTTGAGTTTGGTGACACAAGGCGCGGATGGAATTTTGTATCCGTGGGTCATGGTGATGTAGATTTTGACGGAATCATCCGGGAATTAAATCAGATGGATTATCAAGGGCCCCTTTCAGTAGAGTGGGAGGATTCCGGGATGGACCGGGAGTTTGGCGGGGCGGAAGCCTGTGCATATGTGAGAAAAATGAACTTTTCACCATCGCAGACAGCGTTTGATGCAGCACTGAAAAAGGATTAGGAGGTAAGCAGATGTACCAGTACAGTATGACTCAGTGGATTGTAGGCAACGAGGATATAGAATACAGCTTTGAGCGTTTGAAAAAATACGGGTATGATGGAATCGAATTTGCAGCGGAGCCATATACGACGGATCAGAAGCGTATGATGGAGCTGTTGAAAACGTATGAGATGAAATGTACGTCTTTGTGTGGAATTTTTCCGGAAAATAGAGACTTAACGGCGGGCGATCCGCAAAAGGCCGCAGCTGCGGTGCAATATGTAAAGGACTCAGTTGACTTTGCGGTCAACGTGGGTGCACCCTATATGATTGTTGTACCTTCACCTGTGGGAAGGACAGAACTGCCCGAAGGGCATACCTATGAGGAGATGTGGGAGAATGCGGTGAAAAATGTGAGAACTGCGGCTGATTATGCCAGGAGCCGGGGGATTCGCCTTTGCATTGAGGCGATTAACCGATACGAACCCTATTTCGTAAACACACTGGAAAAGGAATAGCGGTTTGTAAAAGCGGTTGAACATCCGGCCGTAGGAATCATGGCGGATATGTTCCACATGAGCCTGGAGGAAAGAAATCTTTCGGCAAGCCTGCGGATGATTGCAGACGAACTGATGCATGTGCATATTGCAGATAATACACGTGAGGCGGCAGGCCTTGGAAATACAGATTTCAAAGAAATGTTTTATGTATTGCGGGATATCGGTTATCAGGGTCCGCTTACCATGGAGTTTATGCCAAGGCTAGCCAATCCTTATGCATCTGGAGCAGTGGAAACCCAGTCTGCTTTGATGGATGGTTATGCTGAGCAGGCGATTCGTTATATGAAAACCCTGGAAAAAAGTGTGGAATAGGGCTGGATAGCGGCTGTCAGCGGAAATGTTTCTTTCTGGAGGAAAAAGGATGCTTTTAGAAATGAGATCAATCAATAAATCATTTCTGGATACGCGCGCGCTGAGTAACGTACATCTGGCACTGGATAAGGGAGAGGTCAGGGCGTTAATCGGACCGAACGGCTCCGGAAAATCCACAATTGCCAGAATACTTTCAGGCGTGATTCAACAGGACACAGGAAGTATTCTTTTTGACGGAAAACCCTTGAATAATATGCTGCCCGCAGAAACAATGCGGGCGGGCATATTTGCCCTGCACCAGGAACACTATCTGATTCCTAACCTTTCAATTGCGGATAATTTATTTATGGGCAACTACATGAAAAAGTGCGGGATTTTTGTAAACCGAAAGGAAATCCGAAAAAAAACAAGGGAAATATTAAAAAAGTTCAGTTCTGAGTTGTCTCCCGATATGCCTGTTTTTCGACTGAGCCAGGGAGAGCAGTATGTTGTATCCGTGGCAAAAGCATTTGTACAGCGGGCAAAATTGTTTATTCTTGATGAGCCGACGGCGGGGCTTTCCAGAGAGGAACGGGATGTGGTACATGGCCTGGTGAAAAGCCTGAAAAAAAACGGAGCAACTGTTCTGTACATTACACACCGAATGAGCGAGTTGAAAAAAATATGCGACAGCGTCACCATTATGCGGGACGGGGAGATCATTCTGACCAGTGCGTTGAGCGATATTCCAGACGAATGTATTTTCCATCTGATGGAAGTTAGTGAAAATATGGCGGAAATACCGGATACAGAGCAGAAGGAAAAGAAAGTAGTACTTTCAACAGCGCATTTATGCCTGAACGGTGCATACGAGGATATCAATCTGACGCTGAAGAAGGGAGAGACGCTGGGAATAATCGGTACGAACGGGTCGGGACGTACCGCCCTGCTTAAGACACTTTTTGGAGCGGTAAAGCAGGACAAAGGACAGATTTATATCAACGGAGAGCTGGCGGAGGAGCTTACGATTCAGCGGGCAATTAAGGAATACAGGATTGGATATTTGCCAGACGATCGATTGCAGTTCGGAATTATACCAGAGCTTACCATGATAGAAAATACGATGATCTCCAACAGGGAGATAACCAGGTCCTTTTTTATCCGGCCAAAAGACGAAATGGACAGGTTTATCGAGTGCATTGTAGAGCATGGATTTTTTCTTCTGGATCCTCAGAAGCCGATTAAATATTTGAGCGGGGGAAACCAGCAGAAGGCGCTGTTCTTTCGATGCCTTGCTTCGGGGGCTCGGATTATCCTGTTAGATGAGCCGACAAAAGGGATTGACATCGCATCCAAGAATGAAATGTACAGTATGATTTTGGAAAGTGCGGGCCAGGGAGTTTCGTTTATCATCTGTTCCTCTGACATCGAGGAGCTTGAACCTGTCTGCACGAGGATTGTATCGATTAAAAAAGGGAAAATCATAGGCGAAATTTAAGGGTGAAAAGATGGGAGGAGATGAACATAGATAGAACAATTTATACAAGTCATCTCCGGCTGCTGGATGTTCAGCGGATTTCATTTGATAGCCCGAGATATTTTTCCATGTGTAATAAAAAAGATACTTATTTTTTCTGCTACGCAGAAAAGCATTCGATTCGTTTAATCCTGGACAACACGGCGAAAAGTGTGGAAGAGGGCGGGATGGTTTTTGGCTGGCTGGGTGAGGGGCTGATCAAAATTCATGGCCGGAATGCCCAGTGCTTTCTCATATACCTGGATGGAAAAGGACTGGAACCGTTGATTGGCGACAGGGTTGATGAGCAGACTGGGATTAAGTACCAAATTAGTAATTTGAAGGAGGAAAGCGTAGTTGTATGCTCGCTGTTTGAACAGCTGCTTAAGGAGAAAGAGAATCATTTTTTGCATGATAATATTGCGGTCAGTATTTTGGGCTGTATTGTACAATTGTTTTCACGGGCATCGGAGGAGGGAGGAAAATTTCCGGAAGACGATTTGATCGAAAAAGCCAGGAGGTATTTGCAGCTTCATTACAATGAGAATGTGACATTAACAGAGGTTGCCAATGCAGTATCAGTCAGCACATTTCATCTGTCCCATTTATTTAAAGAGAAAATAGGGAGTTCCCCGATTAAATATGTAATCCAGTGCCGGATGGATCGGGCAAAGGAGATGCTGCGAAACGAAAAAATTTCTATTTCTGAGGTTGCCCTAAGTGTGGGATATGATAATCCGAATTATTTTAGTATGCTTTTTAAAAAAATGGAAGGGATAAGCCCAGCAGCATATCGAAAAGAGTACAGGAAAAATGTGTAAGGGGATGTGAGCAGGTTTTGCTTGCATTCTCCTTTTGTGTGGGGTACAATAAAAACGGTTAGTCTGATGTGACTTGTTATGTAAAAGGGCTGACCGGAAATGGAGGACATGGAATGAGGAAAAAATCCCATGTATCATTGGCCATGTTTTTAGTTGACTATATGGATAATCAGGAGATGTACAATCATAGAAAAGCGTTTTGCCTGGGCTCGATCCTTCCAGATTGCAAGCCTTCATTTTTGACCACAAAGCATGAATTTGGATGTACCTACGATATGGTGAAAAGAAAAATTCTGGAGCTTACCGTAGACTGCGAAATTCTGAACCGGAATGAACGAGTGTACTGGAGGAGAATGGGCGAGGTAATGCACTACATCGCAGACTACTTTACCTTCCCCCACAACACAACGTATGAAGGAACACTGCGCGACCACTGTCGGTATGAGAAAAAGCTGAAGGAGAAGCTAAAGTATTACATATGCAGTGGAAAGGCTGAGCAGGTACCGGCTGAAGCAGTACGATTTAGCGATATTAACCAGCTGTTTTATTTTGTAGAGCACAGGCATCGGATGTATCTGATGAAGAAACGGAATGTGGAAGACGACGTGCGGTATATCGTAGAGCTGTGCAGCCAAGTGGCTATAGGCATGGTGCAGCTGCTGAACCAGCGTATATATCTGTATGCAGGAGTCGGCCAGTTAAAAATTGCATAAGGACAGAAAACGTACAGCTGCGCCTCGCGCAGCTGTTGTTTCTTGTATTAAAGGAAAGTTCTCCTTTTGGAGAACTCTTAAATCAAAAATGCCCGCTGGAAACGGGCATGATGAGATTTCTGGCCTCTTCCTTTGCTTTTAAGTCTAATTCGTAAAATTGCAATTACTTTTCATGTTTCCCCTCCGTGGTCAGATTATCAGTATGAATAGCAGCTTACATATTTCGGGTTTAAAAGGTAAGAATGAAAATGTCTAAAATATGTCTTTTTATATCCGGGTAGCAAGAAGTCCTGCCGAAGTAGGGCCGTAGAATAAATTGTTTTATGCTGCTGTGAAACCCTATGGGCCTCGGCGTTGGTCTTGAATTTCATGTTGTGGTAATAGCCGTTGTTGCTTACGTTTTGTATATTATGTTCCGGATTGTAGAGGTGAGCTATTTCATGTAAGAGAGTAGCGGTCAACTTAATACTTGAAATAAATCACGATAACAACTAGAGGAGGTGACTTCAATGAGCAAAATTTTAGTTGCATATTTCTCGGCCAGCGGTATTATTGACGATGCAGCGATTGCAGCGGATGTCCTTTCAAAACAGAATGCATTAAGGGGGATAACTGTAAAACACCAATGGAAGAGCGGCAGAAAATGCTGTACGTTACGAAAAAGATGAAGGAAAACGTTAGGAGACATTAGAACGGATTACCAGTGATTATGGGACGTTTGCCTTTTTATGGAAACGGAATGGATGACAAGAACATTTCGGCTCAAAAATAGCAGGGAGGGGAAAAGCTCCTTAGCCTTTTGCATCCAATCCTCACCCGGAAGCGCAGAAAAACCGAGATCCTGGGGAAGAAAGATGGCAGAGGCCAGCAAAATATCTTCTTTCGGATAGCGGGTGAAGGATACGAAGGCGGAGCAGGCATCGTCATACTGCAGCAGGACTACGGTGTTTTCCGTCATAAACTTCGGTAAGGCCATGATCTGGTTCGTTGTCAGCACGCTGGCGCTGGCGTAGGTTATGGAATCTGCCTGTAAGGTTCAGAGTATTCCGGCGATTGAGGCAGGAAGTATGGGAATGAGCCTACGTTTGGTTATGGGGTTTTCCAGTAATGTGTTCAGCTCATCTAGAAAGTTTTCTGTATAATCGCCAAGCTGCTCCGTCAGCCCAAGCGGTAACTGCTTCAGGGCAGCCTGCATAGCCTCCATAGAGAAAACAGCAGTTAGGGCAGAGGAGGGATTGGCATAGCTGGCTTTGCCAAAGGCGGCTATGCATCCGGCCATTTCTTCCGGGTATTCCAGAGAAGTGAATAAATCACTCCGAGCCAGATTTCCCATGCGCTGTACCAGAGCCCGGCTGGTTTCCAGAAGAAACAGTTCTTTTCGTCGGGGAGATAAACGGAAGGGTTCTCCTGTGGCTTCCGGCCGGGATTTGCAGCGATCAGCTGCCGGATTTTTCCGCCGTCCAGTTCGGTGATACAGTCCACCGGGTTTTCGACAAAACCGGAAAGGCGGGAGGAAAGGGAGGCGGCAGCGGTGAGCAGCTTTCCGGCCTCTGTAGGCAGCAGCTCACATTTCACGGTGAGATAGCCGCTGTCGGTTTGCATATATGTAGAGACGCTGGCCAGGCCGCCGTCATAGACCAGAAAAACGAGCGTATTATCCGTCCAACCTGTCGGCCGTACCCAATAAGCCGTTTCTGTCAGGATGGAGCAGAGCGCGAGATACTGTGTGGTATAGCTATCTGCAAGCAGGGCGTAAAACTGAGTACGCACTGTTTTATATAGAAACGGTAGGGTTTCGGGAGTCTGTATACTTTCCGAATCGGCGGATGCAGCGGCCAGAAATGCAGTATTCGGCAGCGTAAGCAAATAGGCCTGCAGAGGATTTTCTGCATCAAGGCCGGCAAAAGTATCTGCCGCTGAGAGTATATCCGGATTAGTGGTATATATAGAAAGTGCCTGAGGCTTTGCTGCCATTTCCACGATTGCCTCAGTAAGGGAAATACTTTTTTGCAGAAGAAAATTTGCAGTTCCGCTGGTGGGGGAAAGGGCAGCCTGGGCGTTAGCCGGAACACAGAGGAGCAGCAGTACCAGCAGCCCTTCCGGGAGAAAGTAAAAATGCCGGTGATATTTCATGGGTTTCCTCGCTTTTTTGATAAAAAAAGAGGGCATTGCGAAAATGCCCTCAGACGATGTCGTAAATTTAGTTATCCTCCGGAATGCCGGCGGTGGAGTACACCTGCCGTTTTCTTGCCATTTCATCGCTCTCCAGGTATTCGTCGTAGGAGGTGATCTTGTCGATCAGCTTGCCGTTTGGCAGAATCTCCATAATCCGGTTTGCCGTAGTCTGTACGATCTGGTGGTCACGGGAGGAGAAGAGCAGCACGCCGGGGAACTTGATCAGCCCGTTGTTCAAGGCGGTGATCGCCTCCATGTCCAGATGGTCGGTCGGCTCGTCCAGAATCAGCACATTGGCTGCCTGAATCATCATTTTGGAGAGCAGGCAGCGCACCTTTTCTCCTCCGGAGAGCACGCGGAGCTTTTTTACGCCGTCCTCACCGGCAAAGAGCATACGGCCCAGGAAACCGCGCACGTAGGTGGCGTCCTTGATCTCGGAGAACTGGGTCAGCCAGTCGGCGATGGTCAGGTCGCTGTCAAATTCTTTCGTGCTGTCCTTGGGGAAGTAGGCCTGGCTGGTGGTTACGCCCCACTTATAGGTGCCTTCATCCGGCTCCATTTCGCCCATCAGAATCTTAAAGAAGGTGGTCTTGGCCAGCTCGTTTCCGCCGACAAAGGCAACCTTATCGTCGTGGCCCAGGGTGAAGGTGATATCATCCAGCACCTTGACGCCGTCGATGGTCTTGGACAGGTTCTCTACCATGAGCACCTCGTTTCCGATCTCACGGCTGGGGCGGAAATCGATGTATGGATACTTACGGCTGGAGGGCTTGATCTCATCCAGCTGAATCTTTTCCAGGGCACGCTTACGGGAGGTTGCCTGTTTGGATTTGGAAGCGTTGGCGGAGAAGCGGGAGATGAATTCCTGCAGCTCCTTGATCTTTTCCTCTTTCTTTTTGTTGGCCTCCTTCATCTGC
>JAHZHG010000011.1:18738-19515 GCA_019420425.1 Clostridiales bacterium | reverse complement strand
GAACCGTCCGCCTCCAGAAAGGCTTCCTGTTTTACTGTGCTTTCCAGCACAGCCTCCTTTTCCGTCTCCGACTCGGTTTCCGTTTCCGTCTCCTCTGTCTCGGACGCCGGCTCTTCGGTTTCCTCTGTCTGGATTTCCGTAGGTTCTTCCGTCAGCGTCTCCGCTTCCGATACAGGCTGCGTTTCCGATTTCTCAATTTCCATATCCTCCTGAGCCGTCTCGCCCATGGCTTCCGTTTCTGCTTCCGTTCTTTCAGACGCCGAAACTTCCGTCGTCTCCGGCAATGCCTCTGTACTCTCGGTTTCCGCCACTTCTGTTGTCCCCGATACTCCCTCTGTGCACTCAGCTCCCGGCGCCGCCTCCGTATGTTCAGTCGCCTGTGTCTCCGACGCTGCTTCCGTATTCTCTTCCGCCGGCGCTTCCGGTGTCTCCGGCGCTGCTTCCGTATTCTCTGCTGCCGGCGCTTCCGGTGTCTCCGGCGCTGCTTCCGTATTCTCTTCCGCCGGCGCTTCCGGTGTCTCTGGCGCTGCTTCTGTATTCTCTGCCGCCGGCGCTTCCTCCAGCGTCTCGTATACAGGATATACTTCCACATGCTCATCCGCCGGTGCTTCCTCCAGTGCGGCCGCCGGCAGTGTTTCTGCCGCCGGCAATACTTCTGGCTGTGCTGAAATTGGGGGGGCGCCGGCAGCTCTGTTGTCTGTTCAGTTATGTATGCCGTCTGATCCTCCACCGCTTCTGCTATCCCTGTCTCCTGCTGCGCCACGTCTGCAGCATAAA
>JAHZHG010000011.1:12706-18728 GCA_019420425.1 Clostridiales bacterium | reverse complement strand
CGCCGGATACCTGCTGACCAACCATCGCCAGCATTAATAGTAATGCCCAAAACCGTTTTCTCTTCCTGCTCATGTAAAACCTCCTCGCCCTTTAACCTTATGCGTGCCAAGCGCCCCTCCCCGCATAGCACTACACTCGTTTTTGTTATTATAGCATAGGAAATTCCCCTTTTTCAGGCCTCACAGAGCACTTCGCAAGGCCAAACAAAACATCGCAAAATTGGGCAAATACAAAGGCTGAAACCCTCTTAAGAAGATTTCAGCCTTTTCCCATCCAGCCAAACCAGCGCCAGGCAGACCGCCGTAATCAGTACGGTCAGTATTCCCAGCCGCATCGCTCCGTTGAGCACGGTAAAACGCTCCAGCTCCGGCAGTATGTTTTTGATCATAAAGGTGTGCACAAGATAGATTGCCAGCGTATGCCTGCCAATACCGGCCAGCGCCGTCTTTTCCCGGGAAACAAATCCCATCAGGCAGATGACCAGAACCGTGGCAATCACATAGCCTGCCCCCCTGCCCACCGCGCCCAGCACCGGATTTGCAGCCAGCTCGCCGAAGTTTTCTATTCCCCGGAAGATCTTTCGGTTAAACCATGCCGTATTCTGCGCAAAATACAGGCCGATTTGAATCAGCACAAAGCCTGTTCCCGCAATCCAACGATGCTTTCTCGACCAGTCAATTGCCCGATCCAGATCAAAGCAGGCCCCGCCGATCAGATAGGGCATGAAATAGAAGCTCTGCCCGATTCCCCATGGCCGGCCCACAGAGGTGTCAAAGCCGATGAGCATCGCCGCCGCCAGCGTTCCCGCAAAAATCAGCCGATCTCTTCCCCTGTTCAGAAAATGCGCCAGCACATATCCATAGGTCAGAAAAAGCAGGAACCAGCAGCCGTATTTCGGAGAAGCCAGCTGGATGCTCAGACCATTTCCGTAAAGCAAGGGCCTCACCGCATACAACGCTGCCATCAGCACATACAGTCCTACCACCCTGGGTATCCGCTCCACCGGATCCTTTCTGGATTTTCCCAGAAAATATCCGCTGACCAGCACAAAAGCAGGCATATGAAAACTGTAAATCGCCGTCCAAACCCGGGAGAGCCACGGCCTTGCCGTCATGGCATATTCCACGTAATGTCCCAGGACCACCAGCAAAATCAGCAGTCCCTTCAGATTATCCCAATAATAAATCCGCTCTTTTTTCTCCTTCATCCCTTTACCTATCCTTTAATCTCTTCCTCCGTTTTTCTGCCTGTCCCGCCAGAAGGCCAGCAGATCCTCGTATATCCGCTGACAGCTGCCCTGATCGTCAAATGCAAAAAACTCAGAGGCCCGCGCAATATACTCCGGCTTCATCCGGCACTCATCGGCCATATAAGCCACCAGCCGCCCGGCCAGCTCCTCATGTGTACGGCAGATTTCGCCAAAGCCCATAGTGTCATAAAAGAATCCGCCCTCCTCGTAATGAGGCGGCAGCTCATGGGGATGATAGTACAAAATCGGTTTGCGCATATAGGCAAAATCAAACTGCACCCCGGAATAATCCGTAATCATCAGGCTGGACTCCGTCAGCAGCTTTTCATAATCCGCGCCCACCGGCGAGAGAACCTCCACCTGTTCACCGGGCGTAAAATCCCCGATCTGTGAAGCAATTGTGGGATGCAGCAGGTAAATCAGACGATAGCCGTATGCTTTTGCCGCCTTCACCAGCTCCGGATCGGAAATCAGGCGGTTGTAAATCTGAAAATACACCGTATCCCTGAACGTGGGAGAATACGGCCGCACGTTGCCGATGCTGGTCGGCATGGAAATATACGCCCGCCATGTGGGAATAACCAGAATCTGACGCTTATCCCGGTGAATCAGGCCATCATACCGCGGAACTCCGGTCAGGCGGAAGGTCTCCTTCTGATTCCGGTAGCCGTAAATCGGCTGCGCCAGATTTTGGATTTCGTATTTTGATGCAAAATAGAACCGTTTCAGGTTGTCATACTGCTGATTCAGGTTGTGCTCCAGCTGCTGTACGGCCAGGCCATGCTGAATACACACCACATCTCCACGAAACAGATCAGCCGTCATAAAAAAGCCCTTTGGCGGGATTCCGCTGAATACCGGTATATTGGCGTGGGTCGCTGCCACCAGCTCCGCATGGAGGAAATACAGCTTCTGCTTCAGCGTGCCAAAATACAGCGGATGATAGCCCTCCTTTACCAGCCGCTCTGCATCCGGATATTTCCGGTTAATCAGATAATACACCTCCGGGCCGTCATTTTGGCTGGCGGCATAACGGTAGAAATATTCTCCGTTATCCCCTCCTTTGTACAGCTTATCAAAGGTAATCCAGATATGCCGGTTCCGAAACGCCGGCGCAGTCACCCAATAAGCAAGCCGGGTAAGAAATACCTTTTCGCTTTCCCGAAGAATCTGGGGCAGAAGGCGCAGCTCCTTTGCCACATGCTTCCACCTGCTGTATCGGGAAAAAACAAGCTTCTGCTGGCTTTTGTTCAGAAACACGAGGCACCGTTCATAATGCCAGTACGACGCGCCCAGACCGGAATTGATTTTTGCAGGGAAGCGGCTCGTTTCTATCGTCAGCGGCATACGCCGTTTACGGTAAATACAATAAAAGCCAAGCGCGTTTTTTTTCTGCGCAAACAGCTTTTCCCTGGGCAGAAGCAGGGTGAATGTCCGCCGTTTGTGCACCTCCCATCCAAAATATCTGGTCTGGCCATAGCGCACGGTATCGGTAAGCTTTATCTCCTCCCGGCCCAGATATGCCTTCAGCACAAACCCCGGATCAGCCGCCAGATTCATAAAGGATGCCTCTATCCGCAATCCCTCCGGCTCCGGCTCCATCACATCGATGCAAACCTTCTGGTTTGTCACCTCTTCCAGGGGGAGACCCTGACAGCAAATGGTATATCCCTGCTTCGACGGCTGATAGGTCTGCTGCAGGTCCTTTCCGTATTTTATCCGAAGGAAACACAGCTTCAGCGGATTTGTGATTTTCCCGTTTTTTTTCTTTTCCACATTCATTAGAATATCATCGTCAATCCTGACCAGCAGACTGCCGCAAAGATGAAAGTAATCCTCCAGATCTTCGGAAAATACGTGCTTATCCTGGGTATTCAGATTATACGTAAACTGCAGCTTCAGCAGCTCAAACGCGGTAAACTGCAGCCATCGCGCCGGTTTCTTCCCCGGCGTCATCAGCGAAAGCATCACCTCAATCCCCTCTGTATACCAGTCCTTTTTCTGCGCATGGGGATAGGTAGCCCGGTCCGTCATCATGGGCTGTCGGCTTATCCATACAATGTTTCCTTGCTTTAGCAGCCGGGGATTCTCCAGCAAACTCCGCCATGCCAGTTCTTCCCCCGCCAGATACGCCCTGTCCGTACGGAATCCAATTCTTCTGACTGCTTCTGTCCGAAAAATCAGGTTATGGAAGGAGAAGGGTGCGCCCGCCTCCTCTTCCCTGAGGTCAATCAGAAGCTCCTCTCCTTGTTGTATGAAACCGCCGCAGCCATCACTGCTATGCGCTCTGTTTCAAACCGTTCCAAATGGTATCCTTCTGCCGAACCATGCACGCAAAGCATCGCCGTAGTCAAAAACTGCACATATTCTCCGCTGATCTCCGGCAATATCTGCTGATACGCTGCATACAGGGTGGTCCCCGGCAGCTCCTCTGTCCGGTCTGCTTTTCCTTTTTCTATTTGAAGCGGCTCTCCGGTCAGGTTGAGGAAAATCACCTCTGCTCCCTCCCGATGCATTCCCTGGAGACTGTCCAGAGCGCCCTTCCAGTCCATAAACCTATCTTCATGCGCCATTACAAATGTAATCATAAGCATTACCCCTTATTTACTGCTCTGCTCCTCGCCCGGAGCCGCACTGCAGGCCAGTGAATCCTCCGGCCCAAAGTCCACATACTCACCCAGGTCCAGCCACTCTATGGTATGGCTCGTCCTCCGCTCGCTGACCGGGATCATCTGCTCATAGTCCCCATAGAGATACCGCAGATATTTATCATATTCCCGCGGAACCGGGAAGCGGTATCCCTCAAATTCCATCTCCACTGCCTCCGCCAGCCACGCTTCAGGAAACGCGCCATGGCTGATATTTCTTCCCATTCCGTCGTACAAAAACCCCGTTTCCCTGTGCTGATACCATCTCAGCAGCCGATGCAGCAGCCGCTCGCTGAGCTTCAGCGGACAGATATGGTTGAGCAGATCCGCTGCCTTCAGGATTCCCGGATGGGCGCCGCCGCCCTTCACCGGCTGCTTTTCCCATTTAGACAGCACCATTGCCCGCGCCAGCATGGTCCCCCAGATATGCAGCTTTTGGCTCAGGCGTCCCTTTCCCGTCCGGTCGTGTGCCAGGACATCAAAAAACACCCCGTTGTGCTGCTCCGGAAACTTTATGGAAAATTTTGTTGCAAATATGGTATCGTCCAGACGCAGCTTGGCGAAGGGAAAGTGTGTGCCCGGATCCGTATCCGGAAGCTGGAGAAAAATATTTTCCGGCAGCTCCGTTTTGGCAATCTCCAGGAAGCGGTCATAGTCCTCCCTCAGCATCATTACATCCGCGTCATCATCCCACGGAATAAACCCATGGTGCCGCACGGCCCCCAGCAGCGTCCCTCCAGCCAGAAAATATCGGATTCCATGGGCCTTGCAGATCCGGTCAACCTCTTTTAAGTAGGCCAGCAGAATCTGCTGTACTGTTGTCAGTTTTCCCTGATACGTATCATCAAATACAAAAATATCCGCTGATCCGGACTTTTGTTTGGTCTGGATAATTATTCCATCCTCCAGGGACAGCCGTGGCTGCCAGCCCAAAAGCCGGAGCTTCTGCGTATTGAGCAGTATCGGAGTTTCCTTCTGATTCTCCTCACGGCAGACCAGATCTATCCGGCAGGTCTTTGGAAAATTCCGCATAAGCAGCGCCGCCAGATCGCCGGAGGCCGCAGATTCGCCGGCCGCATGGTATATCCCCTTCGCCCGCTCGTCCGAAAGCAATAGCCAGATCGCCGAAAGCAGGTCATGGACAGCCAGATAAGAGGCCGCCATACCGTTAAACGCAAATTCTGTCCGGCTTGCGGAGGCCGCGGCCGCGGACATCTGCTCCAGCTCGTGGGAAAGAAGCCCCTCCGTACACGGGCCATACAGCCGTCCCGTCCGCAGGATCACCGTTCTGCAGCCCCAGCCGGCGGCTGCATCCATAAAGGCCTGCTCCAGCAAAGCTGCCGGGTTATCCCGCTTTGCCTCGTTTTCCGAGTAAGCCACCCCGGCTTTCCTGTTCTGAAACACCCGGTGATCCGACAGGAACAACGCCGTTCCGGCAGTGTCCACGCCAGCCAGACGGCTGCGCAGCTGCTCCTCTGCTGCCGCGGGCGGATACGGTGTGCAGCACCATCCGGGTACAATCACGTAATCCGCCTGCAGTCTCTCCGCTCCGGATACCAGCTGCAGATCCTCCCGTACAGCGGCAAGCTGCTCAAACCTGGCATCTCCCATCTGTGCGGCCAGCACCCGGACCTTCTCTCCCGCATGTTTTTTTTCATTTAAATAAAGAAAGGACAGCGCAATGCTGCGGGCCAGATCTGTATTTCCGGCCCCGCAGATCAGCACACGCTTTCCGTAAAATACACTTCCGCCGCAGCTCTTCTGCCTGCCCGGCGCCTGGATCATATCCAGCTCATATTCATTCAGCCGGCCGGCCAATCTGTTATTCTCACCCATCTGTCCCACCTGTGTCCTTTTTCATTCTCTTCGGCCATTTTATCACATCCGCATCTTCACTTCAACTCACCCGGGGAAAAACCGGAAATACACCTGTAAATTTTCCCAAACTGTGTTATCATAGAACCATCACACCACCGTCGTAAAGGAGTACCCCATGAGCATATCCAAAAAAGAAATCCATTACTGGAACCTGCTTAAGACCATTGCCATCCTTCTGGTCGTTTACTGCCATGTGCCTTACCTGAATCCGTCATGGTACAATAACTATTCCGATACGCTGACGTA
>JAHZHG010000011.1:5502-12696 GCA_019420425.1 Clostridiales bacterium | reverse complement strand
GTGAGGCGGGAGGATTACCCATACGAGCATCTGCTTGCCGTCGGTGGTCTCCACCCAGCGCTGCTGCACCTTGCCCATCTCAAGCTGATCGTAGAAAGCCTTGTTCTCCGAGGTAATCTGCTGAATCTTTGTTTTCTTGACGTCCTTTCCGGGAGTGATGACGTAAAGCTCGTCGCCCTGAGAGATGCTGTGGCGTGAGGCGAGAATCTTGCCTGTGTTGCAGAGCATCTGGCGCGAACCGAAGTCCATCCAGTCATCAGTACGCTGACGTACGTCGCCGTCCCGCTGTTCTTTATGGTAAACGGCGCAGCCCTGTTTCATTCCCGATTTGACTTTTCCCGCCATATGCACAAGATCCTTCACCTGTTTGTGGTGACCCGGATCTGGCGGCTGGTCTATCTGATTTTTGCCCTGTGCTACGGCAGCGTCTCCGCCGCGGATCTTACCCCGGCCAAGCTGATTACGTATTTTCTGGGCGCCTCCATCAAGGGTATACCCTCCGGCCCCCTGTGGTTTATCCGTGCCCTGATTGCCTGCTATCTGATTTTTCCTGTGCTGCGCCTGGCCTTTGAAACGGAAGAACTGCGAAAATATCTTCGTCTGCTCTGCGCAGCCATGATCGTCCTCATGCTGCTGCGCCAGGAGATTCTGTTCTGGATAACCGGTCTGACGCAAAGCGGGATCCTTCCGGAAGGCACATCCCTGAATCTGAACTTTATGGACATGTACAACCCCATCAACGTCTGGGCATTGCTGTACTTTATCCTTGGGGGGCTGCTCCATCAGCGTTATTATGTGCAGAAGCGGTCCCATTCTTACCAAACCTGCATTGTGGCCTTTGTCATTTTTCTCGCAGCCTCCGTGTGGTTTTACTGCATCAAAGGTCTGATCTCCGGCTTTACCGGAACCGCATTTAACAACTTCGGCGCCTACGGCGTAGACGGCGGCTATCAGTCCCTGGCTGTGCTGGTCATGGCTGTGTGTATCTTCCTCATCGCGCTGAATCTGCCCTATACCGCGGAACCGCTCAACCGGCTCTGGCGGCTGATTGGCCGCAACACCCTGGCCATTTACTATACGCACTATATGCTGGCCTATCTGCTGCGGGATTATGTACCGTATTTTAACGCGCACCTGGGCATTGTCAGTAACCTCATCAAAACCGTTATCCTGACTGCGATCGGCCTCCTGTTCGGTCTTGCAATGAAAAAGCTGCCCCTTGCTTCCCGGCTGGTCAGCTGACTCGTGGCTCCCGAAAAATGACCGGGCGCAGCCAGAGAGCTTTCCGCTCCCTGACTGCGCCCACACATTTCTCCGTTATTTTGTTTATCTGCGAACCATATCCGGAGTGATTTCCGCAAGGCTGTGTGCTCCGCACATTGCCATTGTGTCCTCCAGCTCTCCCGCCAGCTTCTGGATGTATGTCTGTACTCCCTCTTCTCCGCCTCCGTAAACTGCGGTGACAAACGGCCGGCAGATCAGCACGCCGTCAGCTCCCATGGCCAGCGCTTTGAATACATCCGTGCCGCTGCGGATTCCTCCGTCCACAAAAATCTTCATTGATCCTTTTACCGCCGATGCAATGTCGGCAAGTACCTCGGCTGTAGCCGGGCACTGATCCAGCACTCTTCCGCCGTGATTGGACACAACAATGGCGGCCGCGCCGGCTTCTTTGGCCTTTCTGGCTCCCTTTACTGTCATCACGCCTTTCACGATAAACGGCAGTCCTGCTTCACCGATAATCGCCCGCATCTCTTCTACAGATTTGCTCCCGGCAGGCGGCTCCATGTTTTTCAGAAACGGAAGTCCTGCTGCGTCAATATCCATAGCTACAGCAAAGGCTCCTGAACGGTTTACCAGCTCCAGCTTTTCCCTGATTGTATCCCGGTTCCACGGCTTTACCGTGGGGACGCCGATTCCTCCCGCCCCGCGAATAGCCTCTGTGGCCGCCTTCATTACCTCCGGATTTACACCGTCTCCGGTAAATGCGGCGATTCCTGCCTTTGCACAGGCAGATACCAGGATCTGATTGTAGGTCTGATCCGTGTGACAGTCCCCATAATGCAGGTTTACCGCTCCCACCGGCCCTGCAAAAATCGGATAGCGAAACTGCTTTCCGAATACCGTGCACGAGGTATCCACCGGCCTGTTCTCGCAGAAGGTATCCATATTTACCCGGATTTCCTGCCATTTTTCATAGTTACGGGCAGCCGTATCCCCGACTCCCTTAGCTCCCGGTCCCGGAATCTGATTCTTACAGGCCTTTCCGTTACAGACGGGACATGCTTTGCAGTACGGCCCAACACAGCCGCGTGCCTGCTCAAGTACCTCTGAATAATTCATCTTTCCCTCCAGCAGATTTTCTCATTTTTTGTTTATTATAGCATACCCTGTTTCCAATGTCACTTAGTTGCTCCTGCCTTTTTCTTGACTTTTCATTCTGCACACCCTATACTACTTCTATAATCAGAATGCGACGTCAGTATATTATGAGGTGCTTATGGCGAACAAATCACAGGAAAATACATATAACACGGAGAATTACAGACAGGCTCTGCTGGCTTTTCAACACAAGGAAGAGCAGCTGGGCCTTCTTTTGTCCAATCACAATATTGCCGTATTCGAGTATGATCCGGCGCGGGACGTAATCTCCGTCTATGATCATAACCACCATATAAAAAAGACGTATTCCGCTTACCTCACCTATCTGGAAACCCGGTCAAAGGTACATCCGGACGACCGCCAGCTGCTGATTGACTTTTTTCTCAACCGGCTGGAGGGCCCCCTGGAAATCCGTATCTGCAAAGGGGACTGTACAGCAAAGAAAATTTTGGACGGCCGTATGCTGGAGGGCGACGGCAGCCCTGGAATCCTGCTTGGCATCAGCCGGGATGTCACCCTGGAAAAGCAGCGCGAAGAGATTCTGCTGGACCAGGTCCAGCGCGACCCTCTGACTCACCTGTACAATCTGGCCGCCGGCCGGGAGCTGATCGACCAGTATCTCTGCCACAAGACGCCCTACGCCTCCTGCGGCCTCATGGTCATCGATCTGGACTATTTCAAGACCATAAACGATCTCTACGGCCACCTGTTCGGCAACACCGTACTGATGGATTTTTCCGCTCTGCTTAGCGCGCTTTTCAGCCACGACGATATTCTTGTCCGGGCGGGGGGAGATGAATTTGTCGTGTTTCTAAAGAATGTCAGCCGCACGGCGCTGATGAAAAAAGCCATGTATCTGGTGAATGCGGTTCCCAAGCTGGCATATTCTGACGCTGACCTTTCCCTTTCCTGCTCTGTCGGCGTCTGCTTCCTTCCGGAAAACATATCCGGCTACAGCTATGAGCAGCTTTTTGAGAATGCGGACTGGGCGCTGTACCGCGCAAAAGAAAAAGGAAAAAACCGCTATGAGTTCTGCGACCATCTCAAGCGGTTTTCCCTGTCCCCGGGCGATCCGGCCTCTCATCCTCTAAGCGGCGCCATTGACGCCCGATACCTGCATAACGATGTCATTGCCACCGCCTTTGAACTGTTCGAAAAGACGGCCAATTTTGAGCTGGCTCTAAATAAGCTGCTGAATATCATTGGTATCCGCTTCCATCTGGACCGGATAACCGTTGTCCATACCCGGGTAAAGGAAAAACAGGCCGGACGCAGCTATCAATGGACTGCTTTAGATACGCCCAAGGTACTGGAGTCCCCCTCTTCATTTACCCGCGAAGATTTTCTGACTTTGTTTAACAGCTATGACGAATACGGAACCACCGTGCTCCAGCATGACAATCTGTCTATGTACTCCCAGAGCGCTCAGGAGCTGCTGGTACAGGGCAACGCCAAAACTGTCCTGTATGCCGCTATGTACTGCGAAGGCCAATACACCGGTGCCATATCCTACGTCGTCTGTTCCCAGAAACGCTACTGGTCCAAGCAGCAGCGCAGCCAGCTCTCGGAAATCACCCGGATTATCTCCGCTCACCTAGCCAAAAGCATTGCGCTAAATGCTGCAACAACCTCTTATCTGTCCTGCCCGGACTGTGATTCCCTGACCGGACTGATCTCCTTTCCCCGTTTCAGGGAGGAGGTGGAGCAGCTCATTGTCGGCCAGCGGGCGCTTTCCCATGTGATGGTTTACAGTGATTTTGTTGATTTTAAATATTTTAACCGGAAATATGGCTACAGCACCGGAGATCAGGTGCTGAAAGAATACTGCAATTATGTGATTGCCAACAATAAATATACGGAGTCTGTTTACTTCACCCGTGTAGTTGCCGATCAGTTTATTTTATTTACCCCCTGCGACTCGGTCGAACGTCTCCAGGCCTTTATCGAATCATGCAATCATAACTTTACCCATAGGCTGCGTCAGCAATATCCCCTTGCTCCGCTGAATATCCGCACCGGCATCTATCCGGTTCAGGAAAACTGCTCCGGCGCTTCCGCTGCCATTGATGCGGCAAACTATGCCCGCCGCCAGGTCACACAACCGGAGCTGAGAACCACCGTCGTATTTGACCAGCAGCTGGAGCAGAACGCGGCCATGCAGCAGGAGCTGGCCAACAGTATGGAACATGCAATGGCCTCCCGCCAGTTCAAGGTCTATATGCAGCCCAAGGTGTCTCTCACCGACTTTTCGGTTATCGGTGCAGAGGCTCTGGTTCGTTGGGAGCGCGAGGACGGTACTCTGCTGCCTCCTGAGCGTTTTATCCCCCTGTTCGAACAAAACGGGATGATTCTGGAGCTGGATTTTTACGTTTTCCGCCACGTAGCTGCGTTTCTGGCCAAAAATAACGATCTTGGCCGGACGCAGTACCCCATCTCCATTAACGCGTCCATCCTTCATGCTGCAGAGCCGGACGCAGCCGCCCGTTACGTAAGCATACTAAAGGAGTACAATGTCGATCCCTCCCTGACCGAAATCGAACTGACCGAAACCGGAGCAGCAGAAAACTACGGAAAAGTGCGTCAGTTGTTTTCTGATTTACAGAAAGCGCGCCTGCGTACCTCCCTGGATGATTTCGGCTCCGGCTACTCCCTGCTCAACACGGTGATGAATATCCCCGTTCACAGTATCAAGCTCGACCGCAAATTTGTCCACTACTGCAAAGACAGTGAAAAAGGAATCCTCATCCTGACCCAACTCATCGACCTGCTCAAGCGCCTCGGCCATAACGTAGTCTGTGAAGGAATCGAAACCGAAGAGCAGATGCTGCTGCTGAAAAACATCGGTTGTCCCCAGGCCCAGGGCGACTGGTTCGCCAAGCCCATGCCGCTGGAAGAATATGAGGCTTTTGTATACGGGGACGCCTAAAACGGCGTCCCTGTCCACCCTAGCCCCAGGAAGTTAGATGGTGTCCAGTTAGGACTAAAAACAATTAAACAATCAACACTTCAACTTGAACAATTATATTACCAGTATATAATAAATATGCCGTCGCCAGAATAATTTGTTCCTTTGATACCAAATGCTGATAATTAATTTCAAATTTTTCAACTAAATATTCTGTAGATTCTTTCGGCATTAACGATACTGTCCACAGTTTTATCTGTACACGATAATGTTGTAATTTATTTCGTTTGTAGCAATACCAAAAAGCGGCGGACCTCACCCTCTCCGCTTCTTACAATCCTTTACCTTACAAAACACCACCGCCACCGCCGTACTCACTGCCGTCGCCAGTATCCCCGGTCCGACAATCGCCGTAGGATTCACGCTGCCGTACTGAGCCCTGTAGGCAATTATATTTACCGGAATTAGCTGCAGTGATGAAATATTCAGTATCAGGAACGTACACATCTCATTACTTGCCACGCCCCGGGGCATGGCTGAGATATGTGCTGTCCGCCGCTCCTCCTCCAGTTTCTCCAGCTCCTCCATCGCTTTCAGCCCGGCGGGCGTCGCCGCCCACCCAAGCCCCAGAAAGTTAGCGATGCAGTTGGTGGTAATATCCTGCACTGCCGGATGACCCTCTGGTATATGAGGAAACATAAACCGCATCAGCGGCTTTATCCTTCGGGTTATTGCCTGGATCAGACCGGCCTGGATGGCTATCTCCATGATTCCGCTCCACATGGCCACCGCTCCCAGCATTCCGATTGCCAGAGTAACGGCTTCCTTGGCCGAAGCCAGGATTCCCGCGGATACCGCGCCTATATTTCCTGTACACAGGCCAAAAAGTACCCCCGTCAGCAGCATACCTCCCCACAAATAATTCATCTGCTTTTTCTCCCTTTTCTAAACAAAAAGAGGATATCGCGCATACTAACGCAATATCCTCTGTATGTGTTTATATAATTCTATGCCGTCTGCGTTAACTCCAGTACCGTACCGCCTTGATCGGGGTAGAATAGTTATATGCAGAATACTTGATTCCGCCTGTCGGATAAGGCGCGGAGTTGCTGGCATGAACAATCTGTCCATTGCCGATGTAAATCGCTACGTGGCTTGCATAGTCGTTCGCTCCGTAAAACAACAGGTCTCCCGGCTTGATCTCATCGATCGGCACAACTACCGGCTCCTTATAGCCCAGCCCAATGTAGTATGAGGTCGGCCCGTGCATCTGGTCGTCCGCTACACGCATCAGCTGAATGCCGAAGTTTTTAAATACGGTATAGACAAAGCCTGAGCAGTCGGCTCCGTTCACCGGATCAATTCCGCCATAAACATATGGGTTTCCTACAAACTGAATCGCATAATTGACAATCTTGGCTCCCCGCGTATTTCCGGAAACTGTATAGGAACGCTCGTTGGTGATCACTCCATTGCGGTCAATCGTATACTCTGTACTGCCAATTGCGATCTTGGTATCCTTCAGCAGCGTACCATCCTTCTGGAAATAATACTTTTTCTTATTGATCGTCTGCTTTCCGGTGACCATAACTCCGTCTTTGCCAAAGTAATAGGTTTTCCCATCAATGGTGTAGAAGCCTTTGATCATATTATAGTCGCTGTCATAGCAGTATGTCTTACCGTTTACCACGGTCAGGCCAACCTTACGAACCGCATTCGTCTTAGCTCCGTCTGCTCCCACATAATACTGGCCTACCCATGTGTTTGTATACATTATTCCATTAGACCTGAATGCATACATTTTTCCATTGATCGTCTTCCACTTTCCTGCCGCAGCAGCACCGTCGCTCTCCAGATAATAATGATAGGTGACTCCGTTTTTCACAAGTGTCTGCCAGGAATTCACC
>JAHZHG010000011.1:0-5492 GCA_019420425.1 Clostridiales bacterium | reverse complement strand
TTTTCTTTCCGGAGCTCAGATCAAAATAATATAGCTTTCCGTTAATTGCACGCCAGCCGGTAACCATCTTTCCGTTGGAAAGCATGTAGTAGTTTTTGTTTTCCACCCATGTATTCCGCTGGAGGATACCCTGGCTGTTGCCATAATACCATGCTTTGCGCGGTGAATCATACACCCAGCCAGCCCGTTTGTGCCCGTTGCTCAGGTCAAAATAGTAATAGTAAGCGCCCACCCGAGTCACGCCGGTTGCCATCTTTCCGTCTGCGCCCATATAATACTTATTGTCCACCCAGGTATTCTGCACCCGTATGCCGCTGGTATTAAAATAGTACCAGGTCTTATCGGACTGCACCCAGCCGGTTCTCTTAGCGCCGGATGCGTCAAAATAGTAATAGTATTTTCCGATCTTTGTCAGTCCTGTCGCCATAATTCCATTGGCCTTTACATAGTACTGGCCGATCCAGGTATTTTTCTTCATCGCTCCGGTGGATGTATCAAAGTAGAACCAGTAATTTCCGGATTTAACCCATCCGGTTCTCTTGGCTCCCGAGGAAAGGTCAAAATAGTATTTGTTCCCTCCGATTGTCCGCAGGCCTGTATACATTGCGCCATTGCTGCCCACATAGTAGGTCTTGTTATCCACCCAGGAGTTTACGGCGAATGCGCCAGTACTCTTGTCTGCATAATACCAGACACTGCCGATTTTTATCCATCCATACTGCAGCACCCCGGTAGTCGGATTAAAGTAATAGCTTTTCCCACCAATTGTCGTCAAGCCCTTAACCATGGTTCCCTTGCTGTTGTAATAATACATGCTGCCGTTCTTTTCAATCCAGCCGGTATTATTCATTACTCCGGTATAGAGTCCTGTAGCGCCGACCCACTTTCCGTAAACCCACTCGTTCTTGGCCATAGCGCCGTTACTCTTGTAATAGCGGTTCCCCAGCCACTGATTTACCGCGAGATGACCATCCGTGTAGGCATAATACTGATTTCCCTTGTAGATGAAAGAGCCGACAGTCATCTGGCCCTTGGCATTCATGTAGTACAGCTTGTCATTCACGGTGATCATACCGGTCTGCATTACGCCGACTTCATTGAAGTAGTACCACTTTCCCACGTTCTGGTCATAATACCATCCCGTCTGCATCACGCCGCTGGCATTGAAAAAATATTTGGCTCCTTTCGACGTCGTGGTCCATCCGGTGCGCATCCTTCCGTTACCCTGCAGATAATAGTAATTCCCCTGGGCATCCTTCAGCCAGCCGACGCGCATCGAGCCGTCATTGTTAAAATAATACCAGTAATTCCCGATCTTGAGCCAGCCTTTTGCCAGCGTTCCGGCGCTGTTTACTGTGTAGCACAGCTTCCCCGCGGAATTCTTCACCCAGGCTGCTTCTGCGTCCATGCTCGCTGTACCCAGCATGATCGCTCCGGCCAAAGCTGCCAGAACGAGCCCTTTAATCTTTCTCATTTCCATGTCCTCTCCATATGTTCACTCAAAAGTTACAAAAATATTACATCCTGATTAAATATTACTAAATTCCGTAGAGAAAGTCAATATTCTTTCCTGTTTTTTTGAAAAGTATTTATTTCAACTCTTGACAATTTTCACGTTTTTGGCAAAATAGAATAAGGTTAATTTAGGGCCTGATTTTCAAACTCTGATTGGAGGAAAATATGCGTTTACGAAACATTCCCGGTTCCAGAGAAGCGATCGCTTCCAGCCCTTATGTGGTACCGGAATATACTCTGGGCGACCAACGTGGCCGTTGGAATGAACTCTTTGGAAATAACCGGCCGATCCATATAGAAATCGGTATGGGAAAGGGGCGGTTTATCACACAGATGGCCGAAGCCCATCCCAACATTAATTATCTGGGCATCGAAAAATACTCCAGCGTACTGATCCGTGCCCTGCAGAAGAGGGAAAGCCAGCCGGAACTGACCAACCTGTATTTTCTCCGCATGGATGCCGAGGAGCTGCCCAACGTCTTTGCCCCTGGCGAGGTTGGACGGATCTATCTGAACTTTTCCGACCCGTGGCCCAAGGACCGCCATGCCAAGAGGCGTCTCCCCAGCAGGGAGTTTCTCCAGCGTTATGACCAGATTCTGGCCCCGCGCGGACGGATTGAATTTAAAACAGACAATCACAGTCTCTTTCAGTTTGCACTGAATGAGCTGAGTGAAAGCGGCTGGCAGATGGACTACTGCACTTACGACCTGCACAACGACCCTGTCCTTTCCCGTGACAATGTCATGACGGAATATGAAGAGCGCTTTTCTGCCGAAGGAAATCCCATACATAAGGTCGTCTTTTTCCATCCCGATCACGCAGCTGGCAGTCAGCCCGGCTAAATACCTTCTGTTCCGCGCTTCGCGCTCCCACAATCCTACCGGAAATAAAAAAATGTGCTTCGCACATCCTCGCGACTTTTATTTACTTCCCAGAAGCACATTTTTGCCGCGCCGGATGCATATTGCGTAGCAATAGAATACCTCTTGCATCCGTGCGCATCCTGCCGGAGGCTTTTGTATCATAGGAAAATGCGGAGCAGTTTCCTATGATATGAAAAAGCCCCTCCGCACAGTGTACACACCTCTGCGAAGGGGCTCATATGATATAGCAAATCCTCTTCGGGAGGCTCTGCATGATATCTAAATCCAATCTAAACCGCCGTCTTTCCGAATTCACCTACGGTCGTCCAAAACTGGACAAAAAGGCACTTTCTATCAAAAAATCCTTTGATCAGGTCAAAAAACTGCTGAACGGGCCCAGGGGTTAAAACCGCTTTCCCCGCTTCCGGTCGCGGAGTGTCTTGGGGATCCATTCTTTAAAATCCTTCTCCTTCAGCTTTTCTATACTGATATTCAGATTCAGCGTACGCTTTGCAATGCTTTCCTGATGCTCCGGCTTGGGAATCAGGAAGTCATCCTCAATAATTTCCTCGGTAATCCCGCGCTTTTTCAGGCGGTAGGAAAGCAGCCGTTCAATCAGATAACTGATTACCGCTACCACCGGCACGCCCAGGAACATGCCGATCACTCCTGCAATGCTCCCCCCCAGGGTGATCGCAAAGATAATCCACAGCGGCTTCAGCCCAGTAGAATCGCCCAGAATCTTGGGTCCCAGAATCAGGCCGTCAAACTGCTGCAGCGCCAGAATCATAATCAGATAGCCTACTGCCTGCAGCGGATTGATCAGCAGGATAATCAGGGCGCCGGGCACCGCTCCGATAAACGGGCCAAAATACGGAATCATATTCGTCACACCCACAATCATGCTGATCAGCAGCACATAGGGGAAACGAAACAGAGACATCAGGAGGAAGCATAAAATTCCGATAATCGTAGAATCAATGAATTTCCCTACAATAAAACTGTTAAACAGATGATTACACTCCGTAAGCACCTCGCGGATAATCGGCACGCTCTTCTTCGGCAGAAAGGCATACATTAACGTGCGCATGGCCCTCATCAGGTTCTTTTTGTCATAAAGCATATATATGGAGACAATCAGCGCAATCAGAATATTAATTACCCACTGAACAATGGACATGGACACACTGTACAGGGTCGGAATCATATTTGACGCAACATCCTTAAACCCGTCAAACAGCTCAGGAAGTGTATTCTTCAGCGACGTGGTAATAATCTCCATGTCGATATTGGGATAGCGCTCCTGCAGGCTGTCAATCCACTTGATGGTTTCGTCATACGCCTTGGGGATCATCACGACCAGATCCGAGATACTGTCAATAATCTCCGGCAGAATATACACCAGCGCAACGCCCACAAATCCCAGCACAACTACATAAACGAAGGCAATCGACAGCACCATTCGTATTACATTGTTTTTAATCTTACAGCGCTCCTCCAGGAACCGAAGAACCCACTGGATAAACGGGTTCAGCACATAAGCGATCAGGATACCGATCAGAAACGGACTAAGCGTATGCAGAAAACCTTTCAGCGCCCCCAGCGTCTGCTCCAGAGACATGATCATCTTAATGACCAGCGCACTGACAATTACCAGTACAAACGCATATATGCAGATGGTGAAATACTTATTATTATGTTCAAAATTATGCTCAAATTTAGACCGCTCAGCGCCTTTCCCTTTTCTCTCCGAATCCGCCCCCGGCGACTGCTTATTCTCTTCCATGTCTTTCCTTCCTCTATTCCTACTAATATTGATACTGTCTAGTATAAATTGTTTCCCTTCCGGATTCAAGTATAGAATATTCATATCTCTTAAAAAACACTTAAAATAGTTTTTTTCTCAACCCGCATAAATACTGCCTTTTCACAAGAACGCGGGTCTATCGTGTGTCTATTAAATAAGTAGGAATTGAACGAAATACACACAAATTCTCGTGCCGTAAAATGCAGCAGGGGCCGGCTTACACCGGCCCCAATAGCGGGCATTACGTGACTAAGCTTCCTGCATCCGTTGCCTTCTGCACCAGTAAGTCCTCATTGCCAAACGTCCGAAACAACCCGCTGGTGATATCATATCACTTCCGCCGGCGCGGGTAAAACGGCGTTTTACTGCGCCTCAGAGCCGCCGCACATAATCCCCACACACGTACCCGATCACCGTCTCCCGGATCAGCACCCGCAGCCAGTCGCCCTCCTCGCCAAGGACGCGGACACGGTTGCCCCTGGCCAGCTGCGGATATGCTGCCAGCTTGGGATATGCTGTGCTGGGGCCGGTACGGACGTTGAGTACATCGGCGGTCACCTCGCCGACCCACTGCTGGAATGTCTCTGTAGAGTCGCTGGCCGCCGGATGCACAACTTTTCCATTCCAGTCGAACACTTTATAGCCTGCATTCTTGTCGGCGAGTGCTTCGGCCAGAGAGCGCGTCCGGAAGGCTCCCAGCTGACTCTGGCTGTCCGTCCAGGATTTGCGGACGCGGTAGAACTGATCTACCTGCGGGGAGGTATTGTTCGGCACCGGATTGGTTACCTGAGCACCTGCAATCTGGGCTTTGAAGTCCTCCCATAATCCTTTTGCCCGGATCACGCTTGGGCAGTTTTTTGCGCAGACATCGTAATGGCTGACCACTCGACTGGCTGGGATGCCGGTCTCCTGCATCAGCTGCTTGGTAAATGTGATCAGGTTACGGTACATCCGGTCAAAGTTGTAGCCTGCCTGCATACAGCCCTCGATAGCGATACTGTTCCGGTTATTGACGATACCGAACAGACTGCCGCCGTAGTTTACCCCGGCGTGCCAGCAGCCATGGTCATGCGGTGCCCCCTGGTAAGTGGATTCATCCGGATTTGGGTTATCATCTACATAATAATGGGCGGACATGCCCTGGAAGTTCCCGTCATGCTGCGCTTTTGCGTGGGCCCTGGCATTGCTGCCTTTCCCTGGGTTATCTGTCATGTGGATCACAATATATACCGGCTGGTTAAAACTGTATGTGTTCTGGGTGGATATATATTCTTTATTTACTCTCATGCTTGTCTCCTTTCCGTGC